>NZ_DDKU01000044.1:0-16969 GCF_002339775.1 Thalassolituus sp. UBA2590 | reverse complement strand
TGTGCACAAATCGTAATGTGGCGAGAAAGCTGACCACGGGGCAAGGGCGACCATATTTTGAAGTGGTTGATGATGAATATCCGACCGAGCGTATCCAGTGTGTGGTTGTTCCGTCTGCGACCATCCGCCCGCCTCTGCGGGAACGCGGTTACTGGCGTTTGATTTCTCACCTCAATCTTAACCACCTGTCCCTGAGTCAGGGGGGAGGCTCCGTAGAAGCGCTTAAAGAGATTCTGCGCTTGTACGATTTCAGAGACTCCGCCAGTACACGCAATATGATCGACGCGATTGCTGCGATTCATACTAAGCCCGTTACGTCGCCCGTTCAGGTGGATGGCATGGTGTCTTTGTGTCGCGGAACACAGATTGATCTCGAACTGGACCCAGTAATGCTTGCGGGAACGAGCCCGCTTATGTTCGCCAGTGTTATGGAGCGTTTCTTCGGTCTGTACGGGTCGATTAATTCGTTTACCAAGTTAACCGTAACGCTTAATGGAAAAGATGGGGAGTTTAAGCGATGGCCACCGCGCGCCGGCGAAAAAGCCTTAATCTGATTGAGCAATTGCAGAGCGAGCCACAACGCTTCGATTTTTTTCAGGCGGTGCGTTTGCTTGAGTCTGCATCACAGCAGAATACCGAGGATGACGATGTTGCCGATGCGTCTGTCGGTGGATTAGCGCGTCCGGATCAGGAGGCGGTTCACTTTACGTCTCGAAATTCGCTGGCCTTCAATGGTTCTGACGTCACCAAGGTATCTCAGAAACGCATTCACAGTCACGACTCTGAGGAAAACCCTGCACTGCAATGGCAGGTCGAAGTCGCCATGATGGGGCTGACGGGTAGTCAGGGGGTGATGCCTTACTATCTGAGTGAGACGGTAATTTCTGAGCTGAGACAGAAAAATCCGGCTTTGAAAGATTACCTCGACCTGTTTAATCATCGCACTATTTCGTTGTTTTATGAGGCATGGCACAAGTACCAGATGGGCCCTTCGTTCGAGAGGACAGTCAGAGAGGGGACTGAAAAGAAAGACCTGTTTACTGATGCTTTATTGTCGTTGGCGGGGCTGGGTATTCCCGAGTTACGTTATCGCTCCACCATGCCGGATGAACCAATTGCTCAGTATGCCGCTCACTTTGCCCGTGGAATCTGTTCAGCTGAGTCTTTAAGGAGCAGTATTGCAGGCATGTTTGGTCTTGAAACCTATATCGAGCAGTTTAATGGCTCATGGTACGACTTACCTGAAGACGCACGCTGCCGGCTCCCGGACGAGGATCACCCTCATGGCGTGAATAATGCGCTGGGTGTCAGCACGGTCATGGGCACCCGTTGTTATCAGGCACAAAGTAAATTTACCGTTATTACCGTGCCGCACAATGAAGAAGAGTTTCATAGCCTGGCGCCAGGGTCTCGCGGTCTTGAAGAATTAAAATCATTTATTCGTATGAGCGTTGGCGAAGAGCAGGACTTTGATATTGAAGTGAAGCTGGACGCCAGATATTTTCCGCTTGACGATTTATTCGACCCAACTAAGTCTGAACCTTTACTTGGTTGGAATACTTATATGAACCCAGAAAAGATAAAAGAAAACGCGTTATCAGTCAGGCTATCCCAACACGTGCCTGTTCCGGATGATGCATTACCGATGGCTTACTAATCGCACGGATCACATGGATTCAATAATTTCAGAGATGAACGAGGAATAAACCCATGATTAACATCAATCTGAAGTCGCTGGTCGACAAAATGTCGCCCTATATGAGGGACTCGCTCGAAGGAGCAGCAGGTCTGTGTCTTGCTCACAGCCAGTACAATGTTGAACTCGAACATTGGTTGCTGAAACTCCTCGATATCTCTGACACCGATTTTGTTACCTTGCTGGAAAAACATGACGTTAATCCTGGGAGTGTCGCCAAACAACTGGCCGGTACGATCTCGCGTTTCCGTTCAGGCAGCAGTCGTCCGGCTGCTCTCGCCCCAAGTATTGTCGAAGCCGCTAAGAACGCCTGGATGCTGGCTTCAGTCGACTACGCACAACCCGTCGTCAGCTCAGGTCACCTGCTTGCGGCCTTGCTGTTAGAAGACAGCACGCGTCGTCAGCTCCTTGAAAGCTGCCCTGAGTTAAAAGAGATTGCGCCAGAATCTATCCGTGAAACTGCCCGCGCTATTTTCGGCACCACTGGCGAGACCGATTCACTGGTTCGTGGTAATGAACCAGGCTCAGAAGGCGGCCAGGCAGGCCCTGTGTCTGCGTCTAAAACGCCAGCGCTTGATAAGTACACAGTGAACTTAACGGAGCGTGCTCAGAGTGGTCAGATTGACCCGGTACTTGGCCGTGATGAAGAGATTCGTCAGTGCATCGACATCCTGACCCGCCGTCGTCAGAACAACCCGATCATGACGGGTGAAGCCGGTGTCGGTAAGACCGCAGTGGTTGAAGGCTTCGCTTTGCGTATTGCCGCGGGTGACGTGCCTGAACCGCTGAAAGGTGTTGCTGTACGTACTCTCGACCTTGGCTTGCTGCAAGCAGGTGCGAGCGTGAAAGGCGAATTTGAGAACCGTCTTAAATCTGTTATTGAAGAAGTCCGTGCTTCCGTCACTCCGATTATTCTGTTCATCGATGAAGCGCACACCATGATTGGCGCGGGCGGAAAAGAAGGACAGGGCGATGCAGCAAACCTTCTGAAACCTGCACTGGCACGTGGCGAGCTGCGCACTATTGCTGCGACGACCTGGGCTGAATACAAAAAATATTTTGAGCGTGACCCAGCGTTGACCCGTCGCTTCCAGGTTGTAAAAGTTGAAGAACCATCGGAAGAGAAAGCGATCGATATGATGCGAGGCATCGCTCAGTCTCTGCAGGATCACCATAAGGTCCGTATTCTGGACGAAGCCATTATCGCTTCTGTGACTTTATCTCATCGCTATATTCCGGGTCGTCAGCTTCCGGATAAATCGGTCAGCCTGCTGGATACCGCGTGTGCACGTGTAGCACTCAGCCAGTCGGCGACACCGGGTGCGATTGAAGATGCTCAGCGTCGTATTCAACGAGCGGAAACAACCATAGGTAAACTGGAGCGGGAAGCGGCGGCGACGGGAGAGCATACCGAACGTCTGGCTGATCTGTACGCAGAAAAACAGAATGCAGAGACCTTGTTAGCTGATCTGAATACTCAGTACGAACAGGAAACCGCATTGATTACTCAGATCCGCGAGTGTCGTGACCAGATCGACCAGAACTTTATGGCAGATGCTGACAACAAACTGTCAGACAGCGATGCCGATGCGCTTAAAACTCAACTGAAGGCGCTTACCGCTGAACTGAGTGGCATTCAGGGGGATGCACCTCTGATGCAAGCGAATGTTGATGAGCAGGCTATCGCTGAGGTGATCGCCAACTGGACAGGTATTCCGGTCGGTAAAATGGTCAGTGATCAGATTACTGCGGTACAGACACTTGCTGATCGCTTGGGCCAGCGTGTTATTGGTCAGCCACATGCGCTGGAAGCAATCGCACAGGTCATCCGGACCTCGCGTGCTGGTTTAACTGATCCGCGTAAGCCAATGGGCGTTTTCCTGTTCTGTGGTACGTCGGGTGTGGGTAAAACAGAAACGGCTCTTGCACTGGCGGATGAGTTATTTGGCGGTGAGCAGAATATCACCACCATCAACATGTCTGAATTTAAAGAAGAGCATAAAGTTTCTATGCTTCTTGGTTCACCTCCGGGGTATGTGGGTTATGGCGAAGGCGGTGTACTGACCGAAGCTGCACGCCGTAAGCCGTACTCCGTCATCCTGCTGGATGAGATGGAGAAGGCACACCCAGGCGTTCAGGACATTTTCTACAACCTGTTCGATAAAGGTACGATCAAAGACGGTGAAGGCCGGGATATCGACTTTAAGAATACCATCATCATCATGACGTCGAACGCGGGTGAAGATGCGATTCGCGCTATCTTCAATCAGGTTGAAGAGAAACCAGAGCCTGAAGTATTGCTTGATAATATCCGTCCGCATTTACTTCAGCACTTCAAGCCGGCATTCATGGGTCGTGCGAATACCATCGCATACTACCCACTGGATGATGAGAACCTGATGCAGATCGCAGCGATCAACATGCGTCGCATCGAGAAGCGCCTCACCGAGAAATACGGTGCGGAATTCAGCTACGACGAAGATGTACTCATCAATATCGTCGCACGTTGTCAGGAATCCGATACCGGTGCTCGTAACATCGAAACCATCCTCAACCGTACCGTGCTGCCGGCGCTGGCATCAGAGTGCTTAGCGAAGATGGCCGAAGGCGAAGAAGTTACTAAGGTGCACATTGGTGCCACCGAAGACGGTGACTTTACTTATCAGGTAAGCTGATTATCGGTAGGAAAAAAAAACGGGGCGAAAGCCCCGGTTTTTATATCGATTTTCCATTAACCAAAA
The DNA here is from genome assembly GCF_002339775.1 of Thalassolituus sp. UBA2590. NCBI lineage: Bacteria > Pseudomonadati > Pseudomonadota > Gammaproteobacteria > Oceanospirillales > Oceanospirillaceae > Thalassolituus > Thalassolituus sp. UBA2590. The sequence goes on along the minus strand of NZ_DDKU01000044.1, from coordinate 12,532 downwards.
CAGCATCGAGAATTTTCTGGGCTTGCTCACTGACTTTTCGGTGTAGTCTTTCAAATAGATTTCTAATAAAGGCCAAGGTAGCATCTGCTGCTTCAATGGTCCTTCTCATTCCAAGCAACTCAGCGATTTTTCTGAGCAGCGAAAGTACAAGCGTGGACAGATGTTTGGTTAGGTCTATCCCCTTTCTTAAAACGTAAGCCAATTGATCCAGAAGTGTAAACGATCCAGTCAATCCCGCTCCAACCGCGCTTCCTATACCTTTTGCTACTTTTAGTAGTACATAGTTAATAGCCTTATCTAAATACTCAAGATTTGTCGGGGTAAAGCTAACTGGCGACTTATTATTAAGCCAAGGCTCAATTTCGGTAGGCTGCAAGTGTTCATATTTCAGCCCTCTCAATGCTGGCCACTTTTTACCTTCGACGGAGTCTTTATACAACTCCATATCGTGTGCTGCTAAGGCTGCAAAATTACCTGAACTAGGCAGGAAATAGTCATAGTCTGCACCTGTAGTTACCGGAACATGCATAAAAGGCCAGCATGGGATGCATGGAATCAGGTCAGTGCGGTGATAAGCTCGGTATATATTCTGTGGACCAATTTTCCTTGTGAATTCATCGGAAAAGTTCCTCAGGCCAACTCGGGGAGAGCCAAATGTATAGCATTTTACTGGTAGAGTAGGATATTTGGATTTTGAGTATTCAGTACATAGAGTGGCGAGGGCGCCACCAAGGCTATGGCCTATGATATGAAGCTGTTCGATATTTCGTTTACCGCATTCAATCAAAAATGGGTCTATTTGGCTCTTCATTGAATTGAATGATTCAGAAAATCCATTATGAACCGGGTGGCCATATGAGGATCTTTGTGTAATCCCTACGCTTGCATCAGTTAGAATATCTGCGGCGAATTTTTTGTTTGTACCTCGGAATACTATGAAAGCGTGGCCCTTATAGCCCGATTCCTTCCCGAATGCTGTTAGCCCCATACCTGTTTGAGATTTAAGGAAAAATAAGGAACCCGTAGTTCCCTTTAGAATTGGCAGGGTGGAACAATCAGTATTTTTACCAAGTCTAGGTGGCTCTGGAAGCTCTAGGTAACCTTCGTGTAAATCGTAAAAGGTTTCATATCCGAATCCGGTATTATCGGCTGTAACAAGATAGTAGATATCGTTCGCTATCTCTGCGGCCATCAGTGGTGGAAATTCCATAATTATATAATCCCTTGCAAATGTATGGATATTACTCTGGTGGTAAAATTATTTTCTTCCTGTCGTGTTCAGCATCCCACTTACACCTAGAAGAAAAGGCATTTCCTTCAATTCTGAACCGGATTGGATCATCGCTTAATTCGCAGCTTATTATCCAAGGTTTACCCCGTGATTCTGAAAATTCACTCTCTTTACGTTTGATTCCCTCTAATAGTTGGTATTCCATCCCATCTACATAAACATAAAGCGTCTGTGGGGAAACAAACTGACTGGGAACGAACTTCCTGATTGCATTGGAAATGGATGTGTCGAAAACAGAAGGCATGCTGAAGTAGCCATTTTCATCCGTCTTTGACTCGTCAATCCGTTCGTCTGAAACTCTCTTTATTCTTGCATTTGCAACTGGCTTGCCATTGAGCGTGATCGTGCCGGATATTGCTGAGAATAAGCACGTTTTATTGTTCTTTGACATCGCGTTAGCCCCTACGAATGCAATTATTAATACGATAAAAAGAGAAAGCTTCACCATTCACCCGCCCACCAAAACGGTCGGGCAGCCCAATACAATCTTACCGCCGTGAGCTGTTGAGTCGCCCATCCGTGCTGCAGGCTTATTGCTCATCAGGACGGTTGTACTGCCCATGACAATAGAGTCGGGAGGCCCAACGCAGACACACATACTGCCCAGAGTCGCGGCAGGCATATTACCGATGAGCACTGTAGGTGCACCGGGAGAGACAATAGGGCCGCCAACGTGCGGTACCGGACCAGATGACATCGGGCAGACGTGCATGTCAGTGATGCGTGAGGCTGGCTTTCCCATGATCAGGCTCCTTCGATCATGCCGTTTCCGCCACGGGCAAGATCGATGCCCTGAGCGAGAAACAGCTTATAGTTGTCTTCAATTTTTTCCGGGTCGATCGTGGCTGAAGCGAGTGTGATGCTGCCGGCCACTGCATGGGCGTATAGGTAGGCTGGTGGTGGTACCTCAGGTTCGCCCGGTGGGGTCATGCTTCCGGTACACCAACTTGCTGCAGTGGCCGCCCAGCTGGCTGCAGTTTTGTACTGTGTTTTTTCACCGAGTTCTTTGCAGCGCTGGCGATGGTCTTCTGTGGGTTTTCGAGCCCAGGTTTCGGTCGCCAACAGGGCATTAATGTTGTGTTCGTCGGTGTCTGGCTTTTGGGCTTTTCTCGCAGCGAGGCAGGCCCACCAGACTGCCTCTCGCTTAGGTAGGCCGTGGGCCAGTAGTTTGATGGCATCCTGGTAGTAACCTGCTTCCATCAAGCGCTCGATACTGATCTGCGGCGCTGTATCAGGAATCACGACATCAGCGGCCTCCGGCTCAGTTAATTCAAATTCTTTGAGCAGTTCGTCGGCAGTCAGCGCCTGTATTTTTATCAGCTGAGTCATGCTGTTACCACTTAGTTAATTTTGGTCAGGGCACCCTTCACCGTGAGTATGCCGCCGGCTGATACTTCGCCAATAGCGCTGGCTTTGGCTTTAAGCATGGTGCCTTTAATCTGAACGCCGCTCTGGTCGATTTTTATGCTGTTAGCGCCGACTTTCAGTTCGATTGAGGTCTTGGAGGTAATCTTAATCGCGCCCATAGCATCGATTGTTGACGTACCTTTGCTGACTTTCAGGCTATGGTTGCCTGAGTCGACTTTGGTCGTCTGATTGCCTTTCGATACGGTCAGTGAATCGTTGCCTTTACTGACGGTTGCTGTGCGATTCTGTTCGACGGTCAGCTTCTGGTCGTTCTTAACGGTGACGGTCTGATCGTTTTCGACGGTGCCGGTCTGGTCATTGTGAATGATCCAGTTGTGATCTTTACCGGCTTCCATATAAATTTCTTCGCTGCCTTTTTTATCGTCAAAGCGCAGTTCGTTAAATTCACTGTCTTTGACCATGGTTTTCCAGCCGCTTTGCGTCGATGTGTAGTTCGGACCTGCGTTGGTTCCGTTATAAACAGCCCCTGTTACCAGCGGGCGATCAGGGTCGCCATTGATGTAGCTGATGACTACTTCCTGGTCGACGCGCGGAACGAAGTTCGCACCCCAGCCTTTACCAGCGAATTGCTGTACGACTCGTACCCAGCAAGAGTTCTGGGCACTGTTCCATGGGAAGGTAACTTTTACCTGGGTGAAAGTGTCTTTGGAGCTGTCACTGCCTGTGGCTTTTACTTCACATACGGTTGCGACCTGAGGCGCATGAACTTGGCGTCGGTAGGCGTCGTGCTGAGGCCTGACCAAAGTATCTGATGGAACGCAGCTGAAACGGTTCGAGTTCTGGGTTGATTCGCCATTACCATCGCGGGCAATGATGCTGAGGTGAGTCACCAGGTACTTACCTGTTTCGCTGGAAATAGGGTGTTCAAGTTCAAAACGTGCACCCGCCGATAGGGCTATGATATTGCTCGTACCCTGTGCAACGTCGAACCCTGCCTCAACGGCTTCCATGCTGTTCTCAGCGAAGGACTTACTCTTAGCATCGATGAGAGTGTGCTCGCTATCTCCCTCGGGCTCCAAGTGGAAAGCACCATATCCCTGGGTAGTCAGACCTGAAATTTTATTCAGGTCTGATTTGGTTTTAACTGTCTGCTTGTGATCTTTACTCGTCGTGTTCTCGGAGTAATCACGGAATTCGAATGCATTTGTATGGTAATTAAAGGTCCGCTGCCAGCTGTGCACGGATGGAATGTCTGGCTGAACACCGCCGCCATCATATTCTGCTTTGGCCGCGCCTGAGTCGACGAAGTCCTGTGCATCATCGACAAAGATAAGTTCATGTTCACCGTCTTTGTGTGTGAAGTAGTAGCTGATGCCTTCTTCTGCGAGCAGGCGTGATACAAAGGCAAAGTCCGTTTCTTCAAACTGAACGCAGTATTCACGTTCGGCAAACTTGCCTTTGGTATTCAGCTTGAATGAGACAAGCTTGCTGTATTCTTTCAGAACTTCTTCGATGATCTTATCGGCAGTTTTCTTTTGGAAGATCCTGTTTTTCGCACCGAGTGTTGTGAACCATAGCCCTGGCACTACCTCAGCACGATATCGACGTAATCCTTCGTCGTTAACATCAAGCATTGCCAGGTGGTTGATGTAGCCGTGAATATAGCGTGATTCTTTCGTCTTTTCTGATTGCAGGCTGATAGTAACGTCTTTACCGAGAAGGTCTTTCTGAGCGATCTCGTGGTTGTCAGAATATAAGTCGAGGTGGAAGTGGAAAAGGTCTGAAATATATTCGTCACCGGTCAGCTCTGACACAATCATTGCGTCTTTACCTAACGGAGTCGTTATCTGAATAAGGCGGTTGTTCTGACTGAGTGCCGTCATGCTATATCACCACTGCGTTTGTGATGGGTAGCGTAATGAGGGGGCTACGCTTCCACTTGCGTTAGAATCCTTTAGAACAGAGCAGCCTGTTGCAGGCTGCCCTGAGATGTAATGGGGTTAGGATACCCTATTACAGTGGTTTTGCAGTAGTCAGGTCGTAACCAACCTTCATGTTCTTAGTATTCTTGTTGGTCTTATCAGCGTGAGTCAGGTCAGCTTCGATTTTTGCGAAGCTCAGAGAGATAGACTCAGCTGGAGCACCGCCAGCTGCAGCGCTGATGCTGTAAGAAGAGATGATTACTTCTTCCAGAGTGTAGACAGCGTACTTTTCTACTTTCTCTGCACCAGTCTGAACAACGTGGATTTCTACCTTAACACCAGCGTCACCAGTAACAGATGACTTGAACAGGCCACCTGAAGCAGCGTCCAGTGGCTTAGTTACAGTCACTTCGCTGATGCTTGGACGAGATGCTTCACGGTTAGACATTGCACCCGCTTGCATGGTGATTGAGCGGCCAACGCCGAAGCTCATGCTATCAACTTCAATCCAGTTCTCGTAACCAGCAGCAGTTACGTTACCTTGTGGGTTGTTGCCGTTGAAATTCATGTAGATAGCCATTTAACAATTCCTCTGTATTTAGTTAAAGATTTCCTTCAAGCCTTGGCTGTGCGGGCTGATTTTCAGCGCTTAAACCACGGCCATATGGCAAGTGAGGCCAAGTTAAACAGATTAGACCCGAGACGAAAACCCCTGATTTTTTATTATTTATTCGACTCTGGCACGAATTTATAGCAGTTACTTTCACGAGGCTGGCTGCAGACAGACAGGGCCTTTAACTACATGGGAGAAGCCAGTGATCAGTGAGCGGTTTGACTCTGACACGATTTATTAAAAGAAATTTTTTGCGATGATCGAGAAAATTACAATGATGCGTAATATTACGCCACTGGGCGTATTCGCCGATTAAGCGGTGGTGGGTTTTGACTTCTTCTTCGGGCGGCCACGCTTAAGTGGGCGTACCCGGTGGTTGGCAATTTTTTCAATTTTCTCGGTGAACTGATCTCCGCCGAGTACCTGGCCGAGTTTGATGGTTTCAGCAATATAGGTAAGCAGTCCGCGGTCGAATTCATAGCGGAATAGCTTACTGTACTCATTGGCACGCTCTTCGTAGGTATCGCCGAGCGCAAGGTACAGCCGGTGGTCCTCAAGAATTTTGCTCTTCTTTCGCCCAGTGTGGTGGTTGAAACTTGACCACTCGTAAAGCTCAGGACTCTCGACAATCCCTTCATGCATGGGTTTCAGTTCAACGTAGCGATAGCAGGTAAGCAGGTAGGCCTCGGAATCAATGACGCTGGACTTATAGCGGCCACCCCATAAGGTGCCCGAGCGCTGGTAACGGTGATTGACGTATTGAACGTAGCGACGGCCAAGTGACTGCATCATGGATGAAATTCCATTTGCGATGTTCGGTGTGGCAACCATCTGAATCGCATTGGGCATTAATACATAGGCATGAAGATCGACATCGTATTGCTCAGCCGCCTTCTGCAATGACGCCAGATAAAATTCGTAATCTTCGTCATCGAAGAAGCAATTCAGGTTGTTGTGGCCGACCTGAATGATGTGCTGGGGGATGTTGGCGATGTTGATACGCGGCAGTCTTGCCATGTCGAGTATGTGTCCCTGCTGACGGTGATTCCCTGAAGTTTCAGACGCTGCCACGCTGAAGTGAGGCCAATTATGCTGAACAGGTGTTGCAAAATCAACCAGAGGCGAATCAGGAAAAATTCTGTCACCGCTCAGCTTTTTTTGTTTTAATCGCTCGAGTCCACACAGAGCCGCTGTATCCGCAGCCTGCCCGGAGGGCGAGTGCTCTGTTCACTTGAGATATGGAAAATGGAATGAGCAGAAGCGTCTCTCTTGCAGTAAATGGTCGCACGGATATCGGCCAGATCAGGGAGGAAAATGAGGATGCAATTACGTGGTTTGCTCATCCTGATCAGCCATTCGCGTACGTTGTTGTGGCCGACGGTATGGGTGGTTACAGCGGTGGCGCGCTTGCCAGCCGGATTGCCATTCAGACGATCAGTCTTTGTTTCAGTCAGCTGATTACCCCGACGTTCCTTGCTTGTACCCCTGAGCAACAGAAACTGATGATTCAGTCTGCGGTTCGTAGCGGCATTCACAAGGCCAACTTGTCTATCATTGAAGCGAAAGCGGAGAACCCGGATTTTTCTCACATGGGAACGACGGTGGTTCTCTCTGTGGTGTGGCAGGATCAACTCACGGTGGCCCATGTTGGCGATTCCCGTGCGTATCACTGGAGCCTAAAGGGGCTGACGCAGCTGACCCGTGACCATAGCGTGGTTCAGGAAATGATTGATGCGGGTACGCTCACCGAGGAAGAGGCCAGAACCAGCGATGTGCGTAACCACATCACCCGTGCACTGGGGGTTCAGGAGGATGTAGAGCCCGACCTCAAAACCTACCGTTTAACTGAAAGTGCATTGCTGATGCTCTGTTCTGATGGCCTGACTGAGTATTTCGATAACGCCGAGCTGCAACATGTTCTGGCAACGCACCGTCCAGCACTCGAGTGTTGCTACCGCTTAATTGATGATGCGAATCACAGTGGTGGCCGCGATAATATCAGTGTCGGGATGCTTGAGGTTACCGTGGGTCCGAATCAGTCTGTAGCGCCTGTTATCTCAGTACCGAGTGGGCAGGGTGAAGATACGACCGTTCGCAGAAATCAGCCTCGTTCCGGGGAATAACTCTGTTGAGTGGCTACTCAATAATATAAATTCCCATTTCAGCCCTGCCTGACTTTCTGTCCGGCGAGCCTCTTTGCTGTGTGATTCTCTTTGGGTAAACTCCCGTTCAGAGATCGAATTCGTCTTTTATGTGTTTTAACAGGCCGGTATTCAAGCTCTGATCATGTTGCTATAATGCCGCCGATTTTTACCGGGTGTGGCGTCAATATAGCGTTGATAAGGCCCGATTTATGCGGCTCTGCCCCGAGCAGACCCTAAACGGATTGCAATTTCAGTAGGGCAAGGATGTCTCAGAATTTTCCTCATAGAGATCGTTACGTGGGCCGCTTCCCGGCTCTACTGCTTCTTGTTAAAACACAGATGTGTGCGGCCATGCCTGCACGTTTAAGGAACAGGGATATGTTGATTCATTCCAGCCTGGGTGCGTCCGTGCGCCGGGGTGTTACGTTGTCGTTACTGTCACTTTTTGCTTCTGGCGTGGTCCAGGCTGCAGACCCGGTCGTTCCCGGTGTTTCTGCGCAACAGGCATCTTCTTTACGTGATGTGTTTGGTATTAATGCGCCTGATGATCAGCCGGACGCAGATGAAGACTTCCGTCAGCGCTCTCGTCAGAAAGATCTGATGCCAAGCACGGATGGCGATATCCCAGATATTAATGACCGTGATGCGGGCCCCCGTATTCTTGTAAACAAATTCGCTTTTGAACGCCTGGAAGAGTTTCCTGAGTTTGGTATCACGCGCGAAGGTGTGTTGGCTGAGGCTGAACGTTTGCGCATCGTTTATATGAAGGAAGATCAGCGTGGTGATGCTGGTTATACGCCGGATGAACTTCGTGAGATCACGGCATATCTGCGCGACATTGGCAGTGATTCAGACGTTGATGACCTGACTCATGAAGATATGCAGGCGCTGATTGAGTTAATCCGTGATCAGAAACGGAGCCGCGGCCTTAGTTTTGCCGATCTGGAAGAAATTGCGAACCTGCTGACGATTTATTACCGCAAGCGCGGGCTGTTTCTGGCGCGTGTGCTTTTGCCAGCACAGGAAGTTGAGAACGGCGTAGTGACTTTTACTGTGATGGAAGGGCGCCTTGGTCAGCTTGAAGCTCTGGGTAATGAGCGTTACAGCGAGGAGCTGCTTGAGTCTCCGTTGGAGCATATCGTTGGTGGCATCGTAACCAGCCAGCAGGTTGAAGAAGCGCTTTATATTCTTAATGATCTGCCCGGCATGACACTGACCGGTGCATTCAGTGCGGGTAGTAATCCAGGTGAAACACGGCTTCGCCTGGTGGTTCGTGAGGAAGATGATTTCTCCTATCTCGTGCGTTTCGATAATCACGGTGCACTGTTTACAGGTAAAGCTCGTGCATACGGCAATATGCAATGGCACAATCCAGCGGGCATTGGCGACAACCTGAGCATAGGCCTGCTACGTTCTGAAGATATCGGCCAGAATGATTCGGGTGATGGTCTTGCAGATGATATTGGTACGCGCGAGGCGCACAGTAACCTGGGACAGATCAGTTACTCTCTGCCTGTATTTAACCTGCGCAACCGGGTGACGATCAGTGCCGACCGAAATACCTTTGATCTTGTCGATGAAGATGGCGGCATTATCAATGCCCTGGAAATCAGCGGTGTAAATACTACCTACGCACTTCGTTATGACTATCAGATTCGCCGTACCCGTGACTTTAATATGTCGACTGGACTGGCAGTTACCGATAAAACCTCAACGGTAGAGAGTTATATCGATTTTCTGTCGACCGAAGATCACGTCGTCGCGGGTGAGTGGAACTTCTACATAGATGGCCTGAGTCAATCGGGTATTCGTATGCTCAACACCGCGAATCTCCGCGTTCAGTACGGTAGCTTCCAGACCGACGTTGTTGAGGGCGCTGATGAAAATTATGTGCGCACGGCGATTGATACCAGCTCGCTGTTCTTTATACCTCTCCCATTTACTGAGAAATACAGCCGCTTACTGACCAGCGTCCGCCTTCAGCATACTGACCAGTCGCTCCCTTCGTTTGAGCAATTCAGTATGGGCGGCTCAACGGGCGTTCGCGGTTTTCAGGTCGGCGACTTCTCTGCTGATAAATCCGCATTTATAAGCAACGAGTGGTACTTCGACCTCCCTGAGTGGAATCTCTTCGGTAGAAATACGCTCAATGATGTATTCCAGGCCGGTATTTTATTTGATCTAGCATACGGCATTCAGAACGGCGGCTTCATAACGGACAGCGGTACATTGGCAGAAGACGAATGGGCACAAATGAGTGCCGCTGGCCTTGTATTTAAAGCAACCTGGGGGTCGACCTTCAGCAGTAAAGTGTCTGTTGCTACCCCAGTATACGGCAAGTCGAGCCTGGACCCACAGGATGGTGACGCCAGTACCGAACCACTGAATAACAATCCTGATGCCATCGAAGTATTCGCTGACATCAACTTTTATTTCTGACGCACAAAAGCGCAGCGCCGGCGACCAGACAGCCGGTACACATGGATAAGCTACCGGAGGGCTCAGCCCTTCTTGCAATGAGAGCAGTGACAATGACCCACTACACGAAAAAACGCATTGAGACCGTATCAAACAGTTTCAGAAAAAATGCCCTGAGCGTTGCTATATCAGCTTTGAGTACCACCCTTGCCGGGGTGCGTGATGGCCTGAAAGGTGGGGTGTATGTCACTTTAATTGCAGGGCAAGTAGTCGCGCCGGTTGCGTGGGCTGAGCTACCGACGGGCCTTACAAATGTACAAGGGGGAACAGTTGATGCAGGCGCTGGTAATAATGCGACAAGCGCGACATACGATGTCACTGGTAGCCGCGTTTCTGCTGACTGGACGAGCTTTGGAATTTCCTATGGGTCGTCGGTGACATTCAATCAACAAAATACGAATGCAATACTTGTAAACCAGGTAACCGGCAATTCTTTATCGAATATAGCGGGTCAACTAAACGCTAATGGTCAAATCATCCTTGTAAACCCCAATGGCGTTACGCTCGCTGGCACATCCGCGATCAATGTAAATAGCCTTGCAGTAGCGGGTTTTTCTGGTGGCGGTGACCTTGCTGATTTCTTAGATGGAACAATAGATAATCTGGACCTAGGCTCGGGATCGGGCGTCATTACGATTCAAGATGGCGCAAATTTGAGTGGTATCGATCAGGGAGTTGTCCTGGTTGGTGGTTCAGTTCTTAACGGAGCAGATATTACCGTTTCCGATTTTATAGGTATGGGCGCGGGTACGAATGGTGCGGTTACTTTTGACTCTAATGGTATTGTTAGCTTCGAAGTATCAGGTAATGTCGGCAGTGCCATCGGCTTAAATGGCATCAGTAGTACGGGGGCTTTGGAAGCCCAGCAGATTTTTCTGACGGCCCGCAATGCATCCGCGATATACAACAACGCCATTAACCTCGAAGGTACTGCGACAGCCTCATCGATTAATATCGATGGGGATACCGTTAGGCTGGGGGCGGAGGTCACTTTAAATGGCGTTTCAGCTAGCTTAGATATTGATAATGACGGAAGCGCTGTTACAGAGCTAACGATTGGTAATAGTGCATCAATCGACTTTGGTACTGACGGTCAGGCTATGGCTGTCGCGAGCAAAGTTACTATCGAGAATGGTAACACTACATTAAATAATGCTCAGCTAACTGGAGCTGACAATGAGATAACCCTCGGTACTGCAGACTTTTCTATCACTAGTGTTAACAACCTCAATCTCGCGAATGGTGCTCTCGAAGGTTCCGCCGGCACAGATACCTTCGAAGTAACCGGCGCTGCTCTGACGGCTAATGCTATCTCTGTCACCAATGCAGCGTCTGGCATTAATGCGGGCGATGGTGTTGATGTTCTGACCGTTAACGATACTAACTCAACGCTCACTGGCACTGACAATGAGATCGCTACCGCCAACTACGCGTTCTCGTCGGTTGAAACGGTAGACCTCGCTGATAATGCACTGACTGGTACGGCGAATGCCGATACCTTCGACGTGACTGGCGCAAATGCTTTGACCTCTGCGGACATCGATTTTACTAATGTTTCATCTGTGGATGCTGGCAATGGCGCTGACCAACTTAATACTACCGAAGCCACGCTTGTGGCAGGCACCAATGAAGCGTTGACCTCAAACAATATCAGTTTCACGGATATTGAGTCTGCCGACCTGGGCGATGGCACACTGACCGGTACTGCTAATGCTGATGCATTCGATGTCACGGGTGCTAATGCCATAACTTCTGCTGGTATCGACTTCACTAACGTTGAAGTCGTCAATGCAGATGATGGTGCTGACCAAGTGAGTACCGATGGTGCCGATGCGTCTCTGTTCGCAGAGTTAGGAAGTGCGGTGGATTATGCGCTCGAAACTCTGGGCATCACTTTCCGTGAGACAGAAAACGCAGACCTTAATGGGGGCACACTCGCCGGCAGCTCTGAAGCAGACAGCTTTGAAGTCACAGGCACAACTCTGACCGCCAACGAAATTAGTGTTACTAATGCAGCCTCAGCAATCGATGCTGGTACTGGTGATGATGCAATCACTGTTAATGATACCAACTCAACACTCACTGGTACTGACAACGAGCTGAACACAGCAAATTATCAGTTCACCTCTATCGAAAGTGCTGACCTAACAACCAAGGCTCTGACAGGTACGGCGAATGCGGATGCCTTCGATGTAACGGGTGCTAATGAGCTGACCTCTGCGGGTATCGATTTCACTAATGTTGCTTCGGTGGATGCCAACGACGGCGATGATCAACTGAATACTAGCGCCGCCGTGCTTGAAGCGGGCACTAACGAAGCGTTGACCTCAAGCAATATCAGTTTTACGGATATTGAATCTGCGGACCTTAGTGATGGCATACTAACAGGCACTTCTAATGCCGATACCTTCGATGTAACGGGTGCTAACTCGCTGACGTCTGCAGGCATTAACTTCAGTAACGTTGCAGCAGTCAACGCGGATGATGGTGTTGATCAGGTGAACACCGATGGTGCCGATGCGTCTCTGTTCGCAGAGTTGGGTAGTGCTGTTGATTACGCGCTCGAAACTCTGGGCATCATTTTCCGTGAGACAGAAAATGCGGATCTGAATGGCGGCACACTCGCCGGCAGCACTGAAGCAGACAGCTTTGAAGTGACTGGCACAACACTGACCGCTAACGAAATTAGTGTTACTAATGCAGCGTCAGCAATCGA
>NZ_DDKU01000087.1:0-9378 GCF_002339775.1 Thalassolituus sp. UBA2590 | reverse complement strand
CCAAAACTGTGGGACAGCAGTGGCAATTGCGGGCTCTTTTATGTGTTCTTTTTATTGATAGGCTTCGTTGATCAGATTACTGGTTTCCTGCAGGAGCTGATCTCTGACCATAGTTCTCGCCCGGTGCAGACGGCTCTTAACCGCCGCGACTGACTGCCCTGTTTTATCCGCAATTTCACGATTGGTCAGCTGTTCATAATCCTTCATCAGCAGTACTTCGCGATATGTATCGGGAAGATCACGGATAGCCCGCGTCAGGTCGATCAATTGATCCTGCTCAGGCGTCGTGTTTAACCACTCCAGGGCGGTACCATCACCATGCGGGTCGAAATCAAAGGCAACACGCCCTAACCTGCGACACTCGCGGCGAGTTGTCGTAAACAGCCATGAAGATAACGCTGCTACGATTTTAAGACTGTCTAAGCGGCGCGATACAGTGATCAGTACTTCCTGCACGGCATCATCGACGTCATTAATCACACAGTGCTTCATTGCGTAGTTGTGAATATTCGGGCGAACTGCCTTCAGCAGCTCAGATAAGGCCTTATCATCCCCCGCCTGAGCGCGCTCAATAACCGCTTCCTGAATTTCCTTAATAGTCACCGAACCAACTCCTTATCCCTTTCAGTGAAATATTTTTCTCGCTGGTGAATCCTTTTTGAATCCTGCCGCCTCTTATAGAGACCTACCGCCAGACTGTCACCTCATTACGAGCACAGCGGCCTAGTTTTATAGAAGTTTGACTATTTTTCTACAGGAGAAACCCGAATGACGACCGAAATGATGTCACTGCTGACGTTTGCGATGACCTGCCTGATTGTTCTGTTACTTCAGGCCACCATTGCAATGAAAGCGTATGGGATATCGTACTTTATGAGCAACCGCGATGAAGCACCCGCTGAGGAAAGCCCTCTCGCGCAACGCTTTAACCGGATTGTCAGCAACAACATTGAAACAGGTTTCATCTTTGTCGCTCTGGTTCTGGTCGCTGCACAAACAGAGATTTCAAACGGGCTGACCGTTTGGGGTTCAATTGTGTTTGCCGCAGCACGTATTGTTTACCCTGTGATCTATGCGGCGGGCATCCCTGTAGTCCGTACCCTGGTCTGGGACACTGGCATCGTTGCCCTGTTTGTTATCTTCACAGGCATCGTGACTGCCTGATAGCGCACAACCTTTGCCAAAACACTAAAAAAGCCCTCGGTACAGACAGAGGGCTTTTTGATTTAAGCAGTGAGAAGAACCCGCTCAGCTATTCTGGATCATTTTCTCTTTCATTGAGTGCAGCAGGTCACGCAGTTTGGCCGCCTCTTCAAAGTTCAGATCCTTCGCAGCTTTAAACATATCGTCCTCAATTTTGGATATGCGTTTCCCGAGTTCCGCTGCGTTCAGGTGCTGCCAATCGTCCGCCGAATAGCCTGCTTCCTTCTCTGCCACCTGCTGACGAGCACGTCCTCGCTGCTTGCCTTTTTTACCCGGAGGCGGAGCAGCCTCAAGAATATCTTCGACTGACTTCATAACACCTTTCGGTGTAATACCATGCTCTTCATTAAAGGCGAGCTGCTTCTCACGACGGCGATCGGTCTCATCCATTGCCCGCTGCATTGAATCGGTCACACGGTCAGCGTACAAAATCGCTTTACCATTCAGGTTACGCGCCGCCCGACCAATGGTCTGAATCAGAGAGCGCTCAGAACGCAGAAAGCCTTCTTTATCGGCATCAAAAATAGCAACCAGAGAAACTTCCGGAATATCCAGACCTTCCCGCAGCAGGTTAATGCCCACCAGCACATCAAACTCACCTAAGCGTAGATCGCGGATGATCTCAACCCGCTCAACCGTATCAATATCGCTGTGCAGATACCGCACGCGAACCTGCTGTTCATGCAAGAACTCGGTCAGGTCTTCGGCCATCCGCTTCGTCAGTACGGTAATCAGAATCCGCTCGCCCTTCTCAACCCGCTGATGAATTTCATGGAGTGAGTCATCCACCTGACCGGTGGCCGGGCGAATTTCAATTTCAGGGTCCACCAGCCCGGTCGGGCGAACTACCTGCTCGACCACGTTGTCCTGATGATCTTTTTCATACGGCCCCGGCGTCGCAGAGACAAATATGCACTGCGGCACAATCGATTCCCACTCTTCAAAACGCATAGGTCGGTTATCCAGTGCCGATGGCAAACGGAAACCGAACTGAACCAGAGTTTCTTTACGAGAGCGGTCGCCCCGGTACATGCCGCCAATCTGTGGAATAGTCACGTGCGACTCATCAACGAACACCAGGGCATCGTTGGGAATGTAATCAAACAAAGTCGGCGGCGCATCGCCTGCTGCGCGCCCCGACAGATATCGGGAGTAGTTCTCGATGCCTGAGCAGTACCCAAGTTCCTGCATCATCTCAAGATCGTACTTAGTGCGCTGCTCAAGTCGTTGGGCTTCTACCAGAAGATTCTCTTTGCGATAGTACTCAAGGCGCTCTTTCAGCTCTTCCTTAATACCTTCAATGGCATCCAGAATTTTCTCGCGTGGCGTCACATAGTGCGTTTTCGGGTACACAGTGACGCGCGCCAGGCGGCTGTAGATCTGGCCAGTCAGCGGGTCGAACGTGCTTAACTGCTCGACCTCATCATCAAATAACTCCACACGGATAGCTTCATCATCGCTTTCCGCCGGGAAGATATCGATCACCTCACCGCGCACTCGATACGTACCGCGATGGAAGTCTGCGTCATTACGGGTGTACTGCAACTCCGCCAGTCTGCGCAGAATGTCACGTTGATTAACCTGATCACCGCGCACAAGGTGCAACATCATCTTAAGGTAAGAATCAGGATCACCCAGACCGTAAATAGCCGACACGGTGCAGACGATAATGGCGTCACGGCGCTCCATCAGCGCTTTAGTCGCAGACAGACGCATCTGCTCAATGTGCTCGTTCACCGAGGCGTCTTTATCAATGAAAGTATCAGACGACGGGACGTAGGCTTCTGGCTGGTAGTAGTCGTAGTACGACACGAAGTATTCAACGGAGTTATTCGGGAAGAACTCTTTGAACTCCCCGTACAACTGCGCTGCTAATGTTTTATTGTGGGCCATTATGATGGCCGGACGCCCACACCGGGCAATCACGTTGGCCATGGTGTAGGTCTTACCGGAGCCTGTTACCCCCAGCAAAGTTTGTTTGAGCAGGCCGGCATCGACGCCTTTCACAAGGCCATCAATAGCTTTTGGCTGGTCGCCTGCGGGCGAATATTTGGATGACAGCTCGAATGGCTTACTCATGAGGATTCCAGTTAACGTCTAAATCCAGTAAGATTATACGTTGTTTTAGGGCCTATTTTGAGGCCCGCTATTTTTTAGGCACACATCGTGGCCGTGCTAGAGGAAAGTACATTGGATCTTAAATTGTCTGATCGCGTTCAACTGATCAAGCCATCCCCGACCCTGGCGGTAACCAACCGTGCAGCAGAGTTACGAGCGGAAGGCAAAGACATTATCGGGCTCGGTGCTGGCGAACCGGATTTTGATACTCCGGACCACATCAAAGCAGCGGCTGCAGAAGCTATCGATAAGGGCTTCACCAAGTACACAGCCGTTGACGGTACCCCCGGTCTCAAGTCTGCCATTATCGACAAGCTGAAAGCAGACAATGGCCTCAGTTACGAACCGAACCAAATTCTGGTTTCCTGTGGTGGTAAGCAGAGCTTCTTCAACATGGCTCTCGCGCTGATCAACCCAGGTGACGAAGTCGTGATTCCAGCGCCGTACTGGGTATCTTACCCGGATATGGTCAAAATCGCGGAAGGCGAACCTGTCATCATCGAGACCGATGAATCGACTCGTTTTAAAATCACCCCAGAGCAGCTGGACGCGGCCATCACAGACAAAACCCGTCTGGTGGTACTGAACAGCCCGTCAAACCCATCTGGTGTGGCATACACCAAAGATGAGTTTATTGCTCTTGGCGACGTTCTGCGTAAATACCCAGACGTACTGATCGCAACCGACGACATGTACGAATACATCTGGTGGGCTGACTTTGGTTTCGAAAACATCGTAACTGCCAACCCAGACCTGTACGAGCGCACTATCGTTCTGAACGGTGTCTCAAAAGCCTACAGCATGACTGGCTGGCGCATCGGCTACGCGGCAGGCCCGGCTAAGCTGATCGGCGCAATGAAGAAAATTCAGTCACAGAGCACGTCTAACCCTGCGTCTATCTCTCAGGTTGCTGCAGAAGCAGCACTGCGTGGCGGCCGTGATTGCGTGACTCCGATGGTTACCGCATTTAAAGAACGTCACGATTACATCGTTGATGCACTGAACGGTATTCCGGGCATCACCTGTATCCCAGGCGATGGTGCTTTCTATGCCTACCCTTGCGTGAAAGGCGCTATGGAAAAACTGGGCATTACTGACGACGTTGAATTTGCTGAGAAGCTTCTCAGTGATGCAGGCGTTGCTCTGGTTCCTGGCTCAGCCTTCGGTACACCGGGTTATATGCGTCTGTCGTTCGCGACTAGCATGAATACTCTTCGTGATGCCGTTGCCCGACTGAGTAAAGCGTTGAGCTAATTGCTCAAGCTATCAGTTAGCAACTCTCATAATAAAGCCCGCTGATGCGGGCTTTTTTATTGGTAGAACTGCCAGTTCAGCAATGAGCTTAAACGCCCAGATATTCGCGTAGCTCTGGGTCGCTGAAGATGTATTCCCACAGACGGTCGAGTACATCGTTTACCCATTTTTCGTTGTATTCTTTCACCGGTGCCGCAGCCACACGACGCGATTCGCTCAGACCATACGGCTTAGTGAACGTCGTATTACCATCCAGTACCGTCATATTGAATCGAATACTGACACTGCAGGCTGTGACCAGAAAACCTTCATTACAGCTGTAACGGAAACGATTCACCGCCAGCTCAAGCTTCACCGGATCAAGCGGGCTTTCACCACCGAACCCGAGTTGCGTCATGCTGTCCTGCAAGCGACGCGTCAGCACCGCCGACAATTCATCCTGAACATACAAAGGAGAGTTTTCGGCCAGACGTCCACCACGGCTACCCAGCGACTGACGCTCGTCAGGGCTGATTTCTTCGCGGTTGTCGACCACACGGATCAAGGCACCACGGGACACCGACGCAGCGGGCTGCTCGATCTCATAATTCTCACTCAGTTCAATGGTCTGCGGGGCCAGAACACACCCCGTCAGGCCGGTGGCCAACGCAGTGCTGGCCAGCAAAGTCAGAACGCTCTTACGCATTCGGTACATCCTTCTCTGCACGTTTAAATACCCACTCTGTGGCGGTCGATTCTTCTTCAGAAAAGCGATAGCCCGCCACATCAAATTTCTTCAGATCTTCAGGGTTATCAATACGCTGAGTGATCTGGTACGCCGCCATCAGGCCTCGCGCTTTTTTCGCATAAAAACTGATAATTTTGTACTTACCGTTTTTCTCATCACGAAACACTGGCGTGATCAGGTCTGCTTTTAACGCCTTCGGCTTCACCGACTTGAAGTACTCGTTCGACGCCAGGTTCACGATGGTATTGATACCAGATTGCTCAGTGAGTTCATTCAGAGCGTCGGTGATCTTGTCGCCCCAGAAAGCATAAAGATCCTTGCCGCGATCGTTGCCGAGTTTCGTACCCATCTCAAGACGGTACGGCAGAATCAGATCCAGCGGACGCAGCAAACCATACAAACCTGAAAGAATACGCAGGTGACCCTGTGCGTAATCCAGGTCGTCTTTGCTCATATTGTCGGCATCAAGGCCGGTATAAACGTCCCCTTTAAACGCCAGCACAGCGGCTTTTGATTCCCCTTCAGGAAAAGGAATCTTCCAATCACTGTAACGCTGCACGTTCAGCTCAGACAATTTCGGGCTCAGCTTCATCAGAGCGCCGATTTCGTCCGGAGAATACTTACGCAATACATCGATCAACTCAGCCGAATCATCCAGATAATCTGGCAGACTGTGCTGATCCGTAACCGGCGGTGTCTCAAAATCCAGAGTCTTGGCGGGTGAAAGCAATGTAAGCATGTCGATCCTCAGCAGATATTGGTTGCGGTCATGATACCTTGTGCCCGCGTAACTCCCAAACGTGTCCTGTGTTTTGGCATTCCGGCCCGTTATGTCCGGTCAGGGCTGCCAATGCAGCCACTGTAATAAAGATGTGAGAATGGCTGACACAGGATAAATTCACTCTGTCGTGTTTCCTCAAACGAGTCATCAAGAGGTGTTAAAAATGGCAAAAGATATTCAGGGGCTGGGCTTAGGTCTGGCGGTACGCTTTTCTGGCAGTGAGTTCGCCAGGAAGTACAAGCTCCGCCGTCCGGCAGAAAAGCTAGCCTACGCAGGCACCAAGAAAGGCTTTGAAGTCATCGGTCAGATGGTGGCAAAGAAGAAAGCTAAGAAATCCGAAGATCCTAAAATGCTGCCAGAGCCGAGCACGGCTGGCCTGTTCGACCTGACCCTGTCAGAAGAACAGCAGATGATCAAAGACACCGTGCGTTCATACGCCGAAGAAGTTGTCCGCGGTCTGGCGCACGATGCCAACGAAGACATGAAACTGCCGGAAACCTACCTGCAGGACATCATGGACCTCGGCCTGAACTACTTCTCAGTGCCAGAAAGCATGGGCGGCGCGGCTCAGAGCTACAGCCCGACCACCAACGCCATCATTGCTGAAGAACTCGCCTGGGGCGACTTCTCACTGGCCTACGCGACACTGGCGCCCGTTGCAGTCGCAAATGCCATCGTTAAATGGGGCAACCAGAAGCAGAAAGAAAAATACCTGCCTGAGTACCTGGCAGAAACGCCTGTCAAGGCAGCGATTGCGGTACAGGAACCTGCCCCTCTTTTTGATCCGGCAAAACTGTCTGCAAAAGCGAAGAAAACCAAAGCCGGTTACACCATCTCAGGAGTTAAGAGCCTGGTACCGTTTGGTGGCGAAGCGTCAATGTATCTGGTGGCAGCGCGCTATAAGCGTCGTAACCGTCTGTTTATTGTTCCGGGTGATGCACCAGGCGTTCAGTGGCAGGCAGCTCCGGCCATGGGCCTGCGTGCAACATCAACTGGCACCCTGACTCTCGACAAAGTACTGCTCGGCCCAGATGCCCTGCTCGGCGATGACAGCTTTAACTTTGAAGCCTTTATGGACCTCGGCCAACTGCACTGGTGTGCACTGGCGATTGGTGCCTGTCAGGCAGCGCTCGATTACCTGATTCCATACGTGAATGAGCGTGAAGCCTTCGGCGAGCCAATTTCTCACCGTCAGGCCGTAGCCTTTATGGTTGCGAATATCGGCATCGAACTCGAATCTATGCGCCTGATGGTCTGGCGCGCAGCGGCACTTGCTGAAGCTGGCAAGCCATTCCACCGCGAAGCCTACCTTGCACACATCCTGTGTTCTGAAAAAGCCATGGAAATCGGCACCAACGCAGTTCAGCTGCTTGGTGGTCATGGTTACACCAAAGAACATCCAGCTGAGCGCTGGTATCGCGATCTGCGGGTTCTGGCCTGCATCAACGGCGGCATGCACCTGTAAGGAGAAGCACAGATGATTAATTTAGAAAATCCGAAAAAATTCCGTGCCCTTGTTAACCAGGCACACCAGGTAGCGGCGAGTGTTTTCCGTCCGGTATCGCGTAAGTACGACCGTTCTGAGCACGCTTACCCAGTCGAACTGGACATGCTGGCCTCCATCATGGACGGCATGAACGACGGCACCACAGGCGAAGGCGCCGGTGCTGGCAAACTGAAGCAGGATAACGGCCCGAAGAAAGAAGGCATCCAGAACGGCACCAACATGTCGACAGTACTGTCTCTGGCTGAGCTGTGCTGGGGTGACGTTGGCCTGTCTCTGACACTGCCACGTCAGGGCCTGGGTAACGCTGCGATTGCTGCGGTTGCCGACGACGAGCAGTTTGCACGTTTCGGTGGTAAGTGGGCAGCGATGGCCATTACTGAACCAGGTTTCGGTTCTGACTCTGCAGCCGTTCGTACCACTGCGATTCGTGATGGCGACGAGTACATCATCAACGGTGAAAAAATCTACGTCACCTCAGGTGAGCGCGCTGACTGCGTTGTGGTTTGGGCGAGCGTTGACCGCTCTCTTGGCCGTGCGGCGATTAAGTCGTTCATCGTCGAGAAAGGCACGCCGGGCATGGAAGTTGTCCGTCTTGAGAAGAAGCTGGGTATTAAAGCGTCTGACACCGCTGCGATCACTTTCACCGACTGCCGCATTCCAGCGAGCAACCTGCTGGGTGATCCAGAGGTTAACGTTGAAAAAGGCTTTGCCGGTGTCATGCAGACCTTCGATAACACCCGCCCGGTCGTTGCGGCCATGGCGATTGGTGTGGCTAAGGCCTCTATCGATCGCACCCGCGAACTGCTCAAGCAGCTCAAGGTAAAAACCGATTACCGCACGCCGTACAAACTGGCCTCACAACTCGAAGCCAAACTGTATCGCTATGAAGCAGAATGGGAAGCAGCACGCTTGCTGACTCTCAAAGCTGCATGGATGGCCGACAACGGTATGCCGAACTCTAAAGAGGCGTCCATGTCGAAAGCTAAGGCTGGTCGTACTGCGAACGAAATTACCCTTGGCTGTGTCGAGATGCTTGGCATGCTGGGTTACGGCGAAGACGAACTGCTTGAGAAGTGGTCGCGTGACTCGAAGATTCTCGACATCTTCGAAGGCACACAGCAGATCCAGCAGCTGATTGTTGCTCGTCGTCTGCTCGGCAAATCATCCGCCGAACTGAAGTAATCTGTACGACAAACTAAGCACGGGGCCTGGCGCCCCGTTGCTGTATTAACAATGATAATTTTCCGGTAACGTCGCACTCCGGACTTTCGAGCGAGACTCTTACCCGTATGACTCAATACAATGAAAAACTGGTTTCACTGCCGAATATTCTGACGCAATTGGCAAACCAGGCCACAAGCATTCCGATCAAGCTGAAAGGTGTGTATGAACTGGCAACCAGCAAACCTGAGAAAGAGAAATCAATCGGACTTCTGCTGGAGAAACACGCACGCCAGCGCCCAGAACACATCGCTATCCGCTACGAAGATGTGACTTACACCTATGATCAGGTAAACCGTAAAGCGAACCAGATCGCGCATTATCTGACCTCTCAGGGCATCGGCAGCGGTGATGTGGTTGCCGTGGTTCTTGAGAACCGCCCGGAAACCCTGATTTCAGTACTGGCCATCGTCAAGCTCGGTGCCATTGCCTCCATGATCAACACCAGTCAGCGTGGCGACGTACTGCTGCACAGCCTGACCCTGGTCAAACCGAAAATAATCATCGTTGGCGAAGAGATGCTGGAGAACGTTAAGACGGTCGAAGGTGATCTCGATGACGCTTCGC
>NZ_DDKU01000068.1:0-17467 GCF_002339775.1 Thalassolituus sp. UBA2590 | reverse complement strand
TCGCGCATAGCCAGGCAAGCTGGCTGAAGCGACCCTACAGGTCAGGGCGCGGGTGATAATCATATCAGTAGAGTTGAAAACATATCTTTCCTTGTCGATACAGGCCGTCAGGGCACGAATATTCGCTGAATTTGTGTCATAAATGGTGCTTATCGGCCGCTCGTTTGAAATTTTCGTCTGAACCTATACAGTGTATAAGTTATATACCAGTCGTAACTTAACGGGAGCTATCGTGTCTGAGCCCAAAGACAAGTACAGTATCGATAACACTGACTACTCCGTTGGTCAGGATAATATTCAAAAGTGGGGCTTTGATGTCCACAACCCCGTATTCGGGATCAGTACCGCTCTTATCCTCGCTTTTCTCATCGCAACCCTCGTCACTGATGCCTCTGTCGCCAAAGAAGCGCTTGATGGCCTGAAGTGGGACATTATCGGCAGCTTCGATAAGTTCTTTGTGTGGTCTGCCAATATCTTTGTGGTCTTCTGCATCGTAATCGCTCTTTCACCGTGGGGTAAGATTCGCCTCGGTGGCGCGGATGCAGAGGCGGAGCACTCAACGATCTCGTGGCTGGCGATGTTATTTGCCGCCGGTATGGGTATCGGCCTGATGTTCTGGGGTGTCGCTGAGCCCGTAGCATACTTCACCGGCTGGTATGAAACGCCGCTGGGTGTTGAGGCGAATACGCCAGAAGCCGCTAGTATGGCTCTGGGTGCGACCATGTACCACTGGGGTCTTCACCCTTGGGCGATTTACGGTGTTGTTGCGCTGTCTCTGGCGTTCTTCTGTTACAACAAAGGTCTTCCACTTTCTATCCGTTCTGCGTTCTATCCGATTCTGGGTGACCATGCCTGGGGCTGGCCTGGTCATATCATCGATATTCTAGCGGTGCTGGCCACGTTGTTTGGCTTAGCAACCTCTCTCGGTCTCGGTGCAAGCCAGGCTGCTGCAGGTATCAACCACGTGTTTGATATTGAGTCAGGTGTGGGCTTGCAGATTGGTGTGATCGTGGGTGTTACTCTGCTTGCCATTGTTTCGGTTGTTCGTGGCCTGGATGGCGGGGTAAAACTGCTTAGTAACGTTAATATGCTGATTGCGTTTGTGTTGCTGATCTTCGTTGCCATGGTTGGGGCTGCCGTTGCTTTCGGCTCAATTCCTACCACGCTGATGGCATACGCTTCGAATATTATCCCTCTGAGCAACCCGCACGGTCGCCCTGATGAAGCATGGTTACAGGGCTGGACTGTGTTCTACTGGGCATGGTGGATCTCCTGGTCGCCATTCGTCGGTATGTTTATCGCACGTGTTTCTAAGGGCCGCACCATTCGTGAGTTTCTGATTGCAGTGCTCGCTGTTCCAACGCTGGTTACCGTTATCTGGATGTCTGTCTACGGTGGTATTGGTATTGATCAGGTGGCTAATAAGATTGGTCTGCTGGGATCAGACGGCCTGACTTCTGTTCCATTGGCGATGTTCCAGATGTTTGATGCCCTGCCTATGAGTATGGTTCTTTCTGTCATCGCGATCGTTCTGGTGCTGGTGTTCTTCATCACTTCATCCGACTCCGGCTCGCTGGTTATTGATAGCATTACCGCAGGTGGCAAGGTGGATGCGCCAGTTCCACAGCGTATTTACTGGGCGTCAGTCGAAGGTGCCATTGCTGCAGCGCTGCTGTGGATTGGCGGTAAAGAGGCGATTGAGGCGCTTCAGGCTGGTGCTATTTCAACGGGCTTACCGTTTACTTTCGTGCTGTTGTTGATGTGTGTGAGCTTAGTGATGGGCTTACGCACTGAGCCGAAAGGTTAAGCGCTCGCTTAAGGAAAAGCCCAGCATTTGCTGGGCTTTTTTATGGACGTTTTCCGGGAGTTTTTTACAGGCACAGCTCTTTGACGGCGTGATTTGCCAATTTCCATTTCTGGATCTGAGCTTGCAGTAGTTCGGCCGTTGCAATCGCGTCAACCAACGCATTGTGATTTTCGTATTCGGGTAGGTTATAGCGCTGGCGTGTATCTGGCAGTCGTAAGGAGGGCAGGGGTTTTCCCAGCAGACGGTTATACCAGCGCTGACTATGAGTGAGGCAGCTTGCCTCCAGTGCAAAGGTATCGATAACAGGGAAAAGCCAGGGTTCAGACCAGAGGTGAAATCCCAGCTTTCTGAAAAATTCACGCTCCATCGCCCGGTAGTGGACAACGCACAGGCGCCCGGACATCGCGTCCAGTAGCTCTGGCATGATGGAATTAATTCTCGGTGCAGCTGAAACATCACTGTGTGTGATGCCGTGTATTACCACGGAGGTATCGCTCAGTTCACCCGGATTAACTAACCAGTGTTTTGCGGTTGGCAGATATACGCGTTCGGCATCAAACTCAACGACCCCGACACTGACGATCTTGTCTTCCTCGGGGTTCAGCCCTGTGGTTTCTATATCAATGGCCAGGCAGCGCGTCTGGTTTAAATTCCGTTCTAAGTATGAAAAACCCGCATCGTAAAAGCGTTTGAGGTCGGCTACGCCGGCTTTCGACGTATCGGTTGAGTACGACATTGTGTTCTTAAATTCTGGCCAGCCACGGGGTACAGAACCAGGTACTTTTAATGATTCATCCATTCGCGGTGTACCGGTACTTCAGAAAACGCTGTGCCTGAGCAACCACGTTAAATGCTTTTTTCAGGGAACGCTGCCGGGTGAAACTCAGGGTGTCAGGGGCGATGTTGTTGTTGGGTTCTCTTTTGTCGCGGATGGCCAACATCTGTTGATGTGCGCGTAAGCTATAGAGCAGTTCCAGAGCGTTCGTCAGCTCATCGTATTTTTCTTGCGGGAGCAGTTTGGTTTTTGAAATATCCTCTAGGCGCTCGAAGGAGTTCTGTGACATCGACCCGGTTGCCAAAGCATGAACCCGAATAATGTCCGTCAGGGGAGCGGTACCGCGGCGCTTAATATTCAGAGACTTACCTTGTCTGCCGTCTTCTTCCAGTACAAAGTTTTTAAATACCCCTAGCGGAGGGGTGCGCTTCAGTGCATTCCGAGCCAGCAAGGCCAGAAACGGTTTGCTGTTTTTGGCTTTCGTTGAGATAAATTTCTGAAGTTCTTTAGCCCATATCTTGGTGCCATGTACAGCGACCAGGTCGAAAAATATGCAGGCGTTGAGCAGGGCTTCTGGTTCAGGTTTTTCAATCCAGTTGGTGAACTGGGCGCGCCACTCCGACCGGCGCATCCGCCATTTCGGGTTTGAGGCCATGATCAAGCCTTCGCATAAGGGGTAGCCACAGCGATCAAGGCCTTCGCACACCATTTTACTGAACTGCTCGAAATAGGTACCGTGCGCTGCTTCGTCGTAATCATCGGAGAGAATCAGAGCATTGTCCTGGTCGGTAACTAAAAGTTGTTCGTCCCGGGCTAATGAGCCGAGTGCAATTAAACAATAGGGCACAGGCGGGGGCCCCAACTCCTCCTCTGCCAGCTTTGCCATCTGTTGCATAAAGCTGGCCCCGATGACGGACATGGCTGAGCCAATCATGTGGGATGTCGCGTGCTCATTGACCAGGCGCTCATAGACAGCAGGAAGCTGTTCCGAAAGCTGAGCCAGAGCATCGATACTTTCAGATGACAGTATGCTGCGCACCAACAACAGGGAGTTCTGGGACTCATGTGCAACTACGTCGAGAAGGGAGACGATCCCGAGTACGCGGTTGTCATCAACGATAGGGACATGGTGGGTATTATTACGCAGCATCACCAGCATAACTTCATGAAGGTATGCGTGGTCGTCCATGACCAGCGGTTCGGTACTCATGATCTCACCCACGGGGGTATCATATGGCAGCGACTTGGCGATAACGCGCGCGCGCAGGTCACTGTCTGTAACTATGCCCAGAAGATTGCCCTGGTCGTCCTGAACTAATGCGGCGGCAATGTAGTTATCAGAGATACGCATTGCACACTCTGCGACGGTTGTATCGGGAGTGATCAGAAGGGGCTCTGCTTTGATGACCTCAGTCACAGGCACAGTCGTCATGTCGTCGGTGCCGACCTGAGTCGCCTGCTCCAGAATGGAGTGTTCGTTTACTTCAAAAAAGTCGCCGAACTCAGAGTATTTTTCACAGTAATCGATAAAGAGTTCGCTGGGGATCAGGTAGAAGAGGCTGTCTTTACGGGTTGTTGCCGGAAAGCGCACCTTACCCTTCATGAGTAGCCCCATTTGACCAAATACATGCCCCGCAGGCAGGCGGTTATAGAGGCTGCCATCCCGACGAAACAGTTCAACTTCACCTGAGCGTATAAAGTGAAGGTGGTGTATGGGTTCATCCAGAACCAGCACATCTTCACCGGCTTGTTTGTAGCTCACTTCGATTGAGCGTGCCATATCAGACAGGGCATCTGCAGGAAGCCATGAGAAAGGTTCATGCTCAGCGAGTGCTCGTTCAATATCAGGAAGCTCAATGCTCATTCGTTAATCCGTCACTCAATATAAAAGGATAGCTGGGCCTAGACTGGCATAGCCAGTAATGGGTGATCAAGCTCAAATGGTCTTCTCAGCTTAAGCTTTATGACTTGCTGCAATGCGCCATTCAGAGTGTCTTGGTCATCTTCGGTGATTAATGCTCTGTAACGCCATTTGAAAGCCTTATGGCGTGGATTGACAGTATCGATGGAAATATTTTTAGAGGGCAGGAAATGCTTACTGATCAGTGTATCAACTCTCAATACAGCGGTGCGTAAGAGCTTCAGGCGTATGAACTGGAATTGGCTTCTGACTGAAGCGTGATTTCAGCTCTGGCGCAGTCGGTCAATGATGCACTTCATCACTTGATGCACTGCACAAAACTCGATACGAATAGTTCTCAGTTTTTTTATAGTTTAACAAGGAGTGAGTTATGGGTGAATCAGCAATGAATTCAAACGTGGATTTCGAAATATGGAACCATAATGATCGTGGTGGCTTGAGCGATACTTTCAAAAATGCTCAGGGTCAGGACAGCATTACGGGTAATACCGACTCGTTAGAAACGGCATCAAACACATGGGTGATTGTTTTTAATGAAACCAATTACTACGGCGACTCCATGCAGGTCGGGCCATCTACCTATCTCGATGATCTGAACCATACTACCCGTTACAACTCATCAGGCAGCGATGAGGGAGACTGGAAAAATCAGATTCAGAGTTTTGTACTGTATAAGACCAAGCCCTCTTACTGGGGAAGAAACCCAACGAGGGATGAGCTTTTTGCTCCTCCTTCCGGGCATGCTGTGTTCACGGAGAATAATAATTTCCTCGGGGACAACCGTACCTTTACAGCACCCTATAACGCCCTGAATCTGGGGGTTGTCGGATACACGACCAGCGGCACAGAAATGTATCGGACGACGGGTGGCACGATTAATTCATTGCGCACAGGTCCGAATGCCTGGCTGATTGTATTTAACGAGGCAGATTGCCGCGGTTGTGCCCTGAGAGTGACGCCAAACACGAAACATGGCGACCTGAATAATATCACCCGCTATAACCTCCAGGGAGAAGACGAAGGTGATTGGAAGAATCAAATAGAGTCTTTCCTGCTCTACAACAAAGAACCCGAATTCTGGAGTACTGGATATCCGCGCCCGTACATCGATTTCACAACTCTGTTCAACCTATATCCGGGGACGACCAACACCAGTAGCGACGACAAAATTACGTATGTCATTGAAGATGCGACCTATAAAATTGATGAGCCAGAAGTCGCTGCGCAGGCAACAACACAGGTTATCAGTGATTACTACATTAATGATGACTTCAGTGTGTTGCCTGAGGATGGCTGGACGAAGTATCACATTTCAATGAGCCACGAAAATACCGGCGGCCGCAATGACAAAGCTGAGTTTGACATGTTCTTCGATAACTCAGGAAAGCTTGTCAGCATCCAGCACTTCGAGTGGTCATCGAATGGCGCGTATAACATTTCTCAAGCTTTGATAACGATTGTCGATGATGAGGCCTGGCTGCTGGGTACCATTGGTGCGCTTGAAACTCTGGGGATTTCAGAAGAGGTGGCCGATGGTTTCGTACAGGTTTTCGATTTTTTAACGACAGCCTTCAACGATATTTCATCGCTGGTCTACAGAAAGACTGACAACGGTGGTAGTTACTATTTCCTGCCCGTGATCTGCCATACGATTAATCGTGTTTACTCGACGATTGCGGGCACCTTTAACCGGCCTGCTTATTCTTCTTCGTCAGACAGTCGGGCCAATTATGCGTTGGATTTCAATTACGACGGCTACACAGATGCGTTGTCGGGCACGGGTTCTGGTGTCTCAAACGTCGGCGCCTGGGGGCTGAAGTCGGGCACAAGCGGCGCGATGCCGTTCAGTCAGGTGATTGAGTTTGAGTACCAGGGATATAGCTTCCGTGTCTGGTACCCGGAAGTTTCGTTCTCGACTGACCTGGGTATGATCATGTCCTGTAAGATCGACTACGAGATCAGTGACAACAAGGATGATCACATCATTCTTTTAATGGGCGTCAGCGTGCCAGCCAATGCAGGTGATCAACCGGTATTGAGTTTTGCCCAGGCCACCATCCAGTTCACGGATATGTCAGACTCAAACATCATGACGTCTCCGTGTGGTGGCAACAATATCATTAACGATGTCTACGACCAGCTCAGTAGCCAGCTGACAGGTACCAACATCGACAGTAACTCAGGTGGGCGTGCTTACCTTGCAGACGTAGCCAAGGCTAATATGCAAGCTATGCTCGACTGCGCTGTATTTACTCCGAAGTAGCACTTTCAATCGCGTGGCAGCGTTCTACGTTGCCACGTTTATTCGCTTGCTTCCTGCCAGAACTGGCATATATTAAGCGCTGAACCCCGTACCCTCCCAACGCTTGCCACGAGAAGGCGGCTCTGCCGGTTCACCTGTGTTTACTGTTTGCTTCAGCGGGTGAAGAATCCATGAATGAAATGTTAGCGATTGCGCTATTAATCGGCGCCAGCGCGTGCTTTGCGATGGCCGAAATTGGTATCGCGGCCTCACGTAAAATAAAGCTTCGTGTACTGGCTGGCGAGGGAAGCCACAAGGCTCAGGATGTGCTGGATCTGCAGCAGGACCCCGGCGCTTTCTTTGCCATGATTCAGATTGCGTTAAACGCTATCTCGATTCTTGGCGGCATCATTGGGGAAGAGGCGCTGACGCCTTACGTAAAAGAAGGCCTTGCTCTCGTGTATCAGGGGCCTGCGCTGGATCAGATCAGCTTTGCTCTGTCGTTTTTCTGTATCACCGCACTCTTTATTCTGTTTGCAGACCTGCTACCCAAGCGTATAGCCGTGAACCTGCCGGAAGCCACTGCCGTACGTCTGGTGACTCCGATGCGCTGGGTGACTTATATGGTGATGCCTCTGGTTGTGCTGTTTAACGGTGTGACCAATGCCGTGCTGCGCTTACTGAAGCTGCCTACTGAGCGTGAGGAGCAGGTCACGACTGAAGACATCGTTGCCATGATGGATGCCGGTGCAGAAGACGGAAGCCTGCAGCAGCAGGAGTATGAGTTAATCGGCAATGTTTTTGATCTCGATACTGCACTGATAAGCAGCGTTATGACGCCGCGTGATCAGGTTGTTTACTTTGACCTGGACGAGTCCGTCGAATCGATTTCTCAGAAGGTGGTCGATCATCCGCATAACGATTTCCTGGTATGCGATGGTTCACTGGAGAAAATCAGCGGCTCGGTTGAATCTAAGATGATCCTGCAGCAGGTGTTGAAGGGGGAAATGTCTGGCTTATCGGCGCTGAGCTTTGCCAGGGACGTTCTCTATCTCCCTGAAACACTGACTCTGGCCGAAGGTCTGAATGCCTTCAAAACGGCGACTCAACCCTTCGCTGTTGTCGTGAACGAGTACGCGACTGTCGTGGGGCTGGTCACAGTGAAAGACATGCTCAGTGGTTTTATGGGGCAGCTGATCACTCATGAGGACGATCAGTTGATCATCCAACGCGATGAGCAATCCTGGTTGATGGATGGTATGACGCCCGTTGGTGACGTGATGCGGGCTCTGGATATCGCTGCAATGACGAGCTGTTCGGCATAAACGTGAGTGCTAATGAGTACCCATAGAAGGAGTAGGCTTGTCAGAGGGTGCTTAGGGGTCATGTTATAACCCTAGTCAATATTGCAGAGATCACCAAAGATCAAAGCGCCTTATGGTCGAACCATTGGGCGCTTTTTAGTTTTATGAAGACATTGGCTAAGGCGTCACAATATTAAATGTGCCTTCCGGCTTTTCGATTAGGCTAAAGAACTTTACTAAATCCAATACACTGCCATCCACGGTGAGATCATCCCCAAACAAGGTGTCCTTGATGCCAGCATGACCGACGATCATATCGACAAACAGAGGCTGCGTAAGGGTTAGGGTGGCGTCAGCAATGGTATCTTTGGCCACCGCCTTGTGGTGCAGTACGCTGTTTTTAAGGGTTAGAAGGTAGCTCTGATCTAAATCGCTAAAGGTGACCTTAATAGCCAGTTCGGTATCGGCTGCTTTGTCCGCGTTGAGGTTCACCGCCATGCTATTGAAGAAGAGGTGCACGGGGGTTTTTAACAGGACTTCTTTCATGACCGCTGGGCTGATGCCTTCATCCGGTCCGCCGTGGCGCAGTTCGTAAGCGCCTGTGAGATAGAAATCACGCCATGGTGCAGATTCGGCCTGATACCCCAGTTGGTCGTACACCTTAGCTAATAGGGCTTTGGCTTCTGCGTGGTCAGGATCGGCGAATACGGCATGGTTGAGCAGTTCTGCCAACCAGCGATAAGTCTGGGTGCCATCGGTTGCGGATAGGTTGGCGGTGCCGTCGAATTGCGTCTGCGCTTTGGCGACGACTGCGTCCACGCCACCCATCATTTCAACATAACGAATCGCAGCTTCTTTTTCGGGTAAAGGGTCTAGCTTAGCTGGGTTGGCGTTATACCAGCCTAGATAGGCTTGGTACACCGCTTTGGCGTTGTGCTTGAGTGTGCCGTAATAGCCTTGGTTATGAAACTGTGTGTTAAGCGCCTCAGGTAGGGTTAAGCTTTCCGCAATTTCGTTTGGGGTATAGCCCTTGTTGAGTAGGCGAACACTCTGGTCGTGTATGAATTTATAAGTGTCGCGTTGTTGTTCCAAGAAATGGTTGATTTTTTCTTGCCCCCACAGTGGCCAGTGGTGACTGCCAAAGTACACGTCGGCTTGGTTAAAGCGCACGCGTGCTTCGTCGATGTAGCGGCTCCAGATATTCGCATCACGAACCTTCGCGCCTCGTAATGTGTAGAGATTGTGCATATTACGGCTCAGCATTTCAGCGCCACAGAACGCTTTTTGTTTTGGAAGGTAGAAGGTAAATTCAGCGGGGGCCTCTGAGCCCGACACGGTTTGAAAAACGAAGGGCACACCATCAATGCTCAGTTCGGTGATGGGCTCGGAAATGTGAACGGTGGCTTCTTCAAAACCGAAGCTGCCAAACGCTGGGCCCTTGCCTAATCCTGTGCCCACATGCCCGCGCTCCTCTCTGGCGAGTCGCTTACCGTACATGTACATGGCACGACGACTCATGGCCGTACCAGCAATGATATTTTCACTGGTGGCTTCTTCTTCGAAGCCTGCTGGAGCAACGATGGTTAGACTCTGTTTTTCTTCGTCGCTTAGGTTCTGCAGTATGCCCTGTATGCCGCCAAAGTGATCAATGTGACTGTGGGTGAACAAAATGGCCTTGATGGGGTATTTGCCTAAATGTTGTTGTGCAAAAGTGAGGGCTTTATGGGCGGTTTCTCTTGCGGTGAGAGGGTCCACTAAAATCCAGCCTGACTCACTTTCAATGATGGTCATGTTGGCCAAATCGAATCCACGAATTTGATAAACGCCGTCGGTGACTTTAAATAAACCGTGAATGTTATTCAGCGCCGCCTGGCGCCATAAACTGGGGTTGACTGAGCCGGGTGCGTTTTCACCATTGGCATCGACAAAGCCGTATTCATCCATGTTCCAGACCAAGCTTTTGCCAGTTAAATGAGCAATTTCAAGATGGTCTTCACTGGCGATGAGGCCTTTGCGAGCAAGCTCAAAATCCTCTGTGTTGCTGAATGGCCGTTGTGCCAATACCGCTTGGTTGGCTTTTACCGTGGTGGGGGTGGGCGCACTGTGCCCAAGTGTGTTCGCGTCAGATTCAAATTCAACCGAGTTGTCGCAGGCCGCTAATAAGGCAGCGGATAGGGCGAGCAGGGCAATACGAAACATAAAAGAGCCTCATGTATTCTTATTTTTAGATCAGTGTAACCCTGAGATGCAGGAATGCCTTGGTCTTAAGCGGACAAAGGTGTGTCATGTTTAACCGTCAATGACTAAAGCAGGTGTTTTTTGCGAAATGCCGATGGGCTTTGACCCGTTAGCTTGGAAAAGGCTCGCGTAAAGTTACTATGATCGGCAAACCCCAAGCGGAGCGCGATATCTGTAATGGGTAACTGAGTGTCTTTTAGGTATTGTTTAGCCAGTTGAACTTTGCAATCTTGCAGTAAACCACGAAATTGATTGCCTTCCTCTTCCAATCGACGTCGCAAACTTCTTTCCGTTAACTTCAAATGTTGAGCCGCCCCTGTGACCGTGGGTTCGGACTTCTCAAGCTGGCTGAATATGTAATGGACAACGTGTTGGCTCACGGTTTTATCGGTTAAGTCTTGAACGTAAGACTGCACAATGGATTCATTGTAAGCTGCCATTTTTTTATCGCCCATGAGGTCGCTCTTGGCCACCTGTTGGCGATCAAACCATAAAGCGTTGTGCGTTTGCTTAAACTCAACTGCACAGCCAAAGCCGTTTTGCCAGCGTTCAGGGTAGGGTTCACCTGATCGTTGCAGTGTGACTTTGTTGATTAGCTTTGGGTTGCTGGTCAGTTGCAAGGCAAGCTGGTGAAGCGTTGCTAGAAAGCTGTCTATGGCTAAGGGGCTGATGTCCACACTGGGAATGGGTTGAATGGCAAACTGAATGTGCTCTGGTGTGTAATGCAGTTCGATATTGGCCGAATTACTCACCATGGCGTGATACTGCGCCAGTTTTTGAATGGCTTGCTCAAGATTGTCAGCGGTCAGCATCAACAGTCCCAACGCTCTAAAATGCATGGGCTGAACGTATTTGGCCACCTCTAGACCGAAGGCGGCGTTACCTGTGGCCTGCTCCACTAATTGCCAGAATTGGGTCATACGGCGAACGTCCACCCGCCCATCTGGATTGTCCTTAAACTGAGCAACGGACAGACCTACTTGTTCAAATAGCGGAGCGGGGTCAATGTCTTGAGCCTTAAGGGCGCGAATAATGGCCAGAGGCCATGCGGCAAGAGTGGTGTGGACTGGACGATTGATCATGTTTTTGGTTGTTATTGTTAGTTGGCTCATTTTATGGGTCAAGCTTGTGTCAGGTAAAGAGGTGAACCGGTAAACCCTAGCGTACGTATGTTGGGATAAGCGTATGAAATGGGCTGTTTCATGGAAATAAATCATTTTAATTGTGCGCAATCTAATTTACAGTGGTCACTCCCCAAAAGGGACAGGCTATACTGCTAGCCACATCAAAAGCATTTCCAATACAAAGCTGAAGCGCTTACCGCGCAAGACGGATTTCTGCCTGTACGAGGGCTATAAATTCGAGGTGCTGGATCTTGAGGGCGTGCGGGTAGAGCAGTTGCTGGTCACCCGATTGAATGGATGAGGTTGGTCGATGGCAAAGCGGGGTACTCCCGCTTTGCCACTTTCCTTAACGTTATCCCGTTGCGCTTATTTTGCAATCAGATCGCGCAGTACATAATGCAGAATGCCACCGGCTTTGAAGTAACTGATTTCATTACTGGTGTCGATTCGGCACTGCACCTTAAATGATGTGGTTTTACCGTCGTCATCCGTCGCTTCGACTTCAAGAAGTTGGTTGGGTTTTAACTCATCATTAATACCTTTGATATTGATAGTTTCATGCCCGGTTAAGCCAAGGTCAGCAATGTTCTGACCGTCGATAAACTGCAATGGCAGAACACCCATACCGACCAGGTTTGAACGGTGAATCCGTTCGAAGCTTTCGGCGATGACCGCTTTTACGCCGAGTAGAATTGTACCTTTTGCTGCCCAGTCACGGCTTGATCCTGTGCCGTATTCTTTACCTGCGAGTACAACCAGTGGCGTGCCTTCTTTCTGGTAACGCATCGCAGCATCGTAAATAGCCATGCGTTCACCGCTTGGTGTATGGATGGTTTCACCACCTTCTTCGCCGCCGAGCATCTGGTTGCGGATGCGGATGTTGGCGAAGGTGCCGCGCATCATGACTTCGTGATTACCACGACGTGAGCCATAAGAGTTAAAGTCCTGAGGTTTTACCCCAAGACTCTGTAGATATTCACCCGCCGGTGAGCTGGTTTTGATGTTACCCGCGGGTGAAATATGGTCGGTGGTGATGGAGTCACCAAAGAGCGCTAAAACCCGCGCGTTTTCGACGTTCTCTAAGGGTTTGAGAGGTTGGTCGATGTCATCAAAAAACGGCGGGTTTTGCACATAGCTCGAGTTATCGTCCCAGGCGTAGGTTTTCCCTTCGCTGATATCAATACCTTGCCAGTGCTTATCGCCGCTGAATACATCTGCGTAACGGGTGCGGAACATGCCATCATCGACCTTGGCAACGGCCTCGGCAATTTCGGCATTGGTTGGCCAGATATCTTTCAGATATACCGGCTTGTTGTCTTTATCCAGACCGAGCGGTTCGGTTTTTAAATTAATGCGGGTATTTCCGGCGAGCGCGTAAGCAACAACAAGGGGCGGTGACGCTAACCAGTTGGCTTTGACGTGCGGATGTACACGCCCTTCGAAGTTACGGTTACCGGATAGCACCGCTGACACGGTCAGGTCATGTTCGGTGATGGCTTTGGCAATTTCGTCGGGGAGTGGGCCAGAGTTACCGATACACGTGGTACAGCCGTAGCCGACCAGGTTAAAGCCGAGCTTATCCAGATACGGTGTGAGTTCGGCTTTTTCAAGGTAGTCGGTTACGACTTTCGAGCCGGGAGCGAGTGAGGATTTCACCCAAGGTTTACGTGCCATGCCCAGTTCTATGGCTTTCTTCGCAACCAGACCGGCCGCCATCATGACGCTTGGGTTCGATGTGTTGGTGCAGGAGGTAATAGCAGCAATCACCACAGCACCGTGGCTCATGGTGTGTTCTTCGCCGTCAATCGTCACTGTTGCCTGTGCGTTCGGGCCGCCTACGGCCGTGCCGCTGCCACCTTCGCTTTCCAGTCGTGCTTGCTCATCATCGGCAGGCGTTACCTGCAATGCGAGCAGATCGTCGAAGGTATCCGGTACATCGGGCAGGGCGACGCGATCCTGTGGGCGGCGTGGTCCAGCGAGGCTGGCTTCTACTGTGCTCATATCGAGATGCAGGCTGTCGGTAAATTCAGGCTCATCACCGGCTTCACGCCACAAGCCTTGTGCCTTGCAGTAGGCTTCAACTCGCTTGATTACATCATCGGGGCGACCACTTAAGCGCATGTAATTGAGGGTTTCATCGTCGACGGGGAAGAAACCACAGGTCGCACCGTACTCGGGTGCCATATTGGCGATCGTGGCACGGTCAGCGAGTGGCAGGTCGGCAAGGCCATCGCCGTAGAATTCGACGAACTTACCGACAACGCCTTTGTTACGCAGCATCTGGGTGACCGTAAGCACCAGGTCGGTGGCCGTCACGCCTTCGGGCATTCTACCTGTGAGTTTGAAACCAATGACTTCCGGTATCAGCATGGAAACGGGTTGGCCCAGCATGGCCGCCTCTGCTTCGATGCCGCCAACACCCCAGCCCAGTACACCGATACCGTTAATCATGGTGGTGTGCGAGTCGGTGCCTACGAGCGTATCCGGGTAAGCCCAGTCTTCACCGTTCACATTGGCGGCCCAGACACTCTGAGCGAGATATTCAAGGTTCACCTGGTGACAGATACCCGTACCGGGCGGCACAACGCGGAAATTATCAAAGGCGGTCTGGCCCCAGCGCAGGAAAGCGTAGCGTTCGCCATTGCGTTGCATTTCAATTTCAACGTTGTCGTGAAACGCCTGATCATCGGCAAAGCGATCCACCATCACTGAGTGGTCAATCACAAGATCAACGGGTGAGAGCGGATTGATGCTCTCGGGGTCACCGCCTGCGCGGGCGATGGCATCACGCATGGCGGCGAGGTCCACAACCGCAGGTACACCGGTGAAATCCTGCATCAGTACGCGGGCAGGGCGGTATTGTATCTCGCGGTCGGACGAACGCTTATCCAACCAGTCGGCGATGGCTTTAATATCGTCTCTAGTGACGGTGTCACCGTCTTCGTTGCGCAGAAGGTTTTCCAGCAGCACCTTTAAGGACTTAGGCAGCTTATCAATGCCTTTCAGTTGTTCGGCCGCTTTCAGAAGCGAATGATATTTGTAGGGTTTGCCGTCCACCTCTAGCGTGGACTGGGTATTCAGACTGTTAACTGTCG
Source organism: Thalassolituus sp. UBA2590 (assembly GCF_002339775.1). Taxonomy (NCBI): domain Bacteria; kingdom Pseudomonadati; phylum Pseudomonadota; class Gammaproteobacteria; order Oceanospirillales; family Oceanospirillaceae; genus Thalassolituus; species Thalassolituus sp. UBA2590. Next base: position 2,961 of record NZ_DDKU01000068.1, on the reverse strand, counting down.
ACATGCTCGGCCTCCATGAAATCCGTGAATCAGCCGCTGTCATCACAGCGGCTGATGTATAACCTAGTAAATTTGGTTCGGAAAAGGAGGACAAGTTCAACCTGATTGGCAAGGATTGGCCAAACAGAGTGTTCCGCCGGGTTTGGCGCACGATATTGCTTTCGTATGCTAAAGCCTTGAGCTGCGGCGCTTAACGAAAATGTGTGGGTAGATTTGCCCGAAAAGCACCCATTGACCCTGGGTATGCTTGCGGCATTCTTGTGTGTGGACCTGTAGTTGCTTTTTAAGTAGTGACTTAATACGGAGAACGGAGGCTTTATGGCTATATGTGGAACGCCTGACTGCGGCGAGCAGTCGATCGGTTACTTTCGTAATCTGCGAATCAATAAAATGGTTCAGATGTGCACCTATTGCCGTGCTCGATGCAATCAGACAGAGCCCCGCTTAAAACCGGGTAAACTGCCTGAGCCGGCTAAGAAAACGGGAGCTCAGTGGGTGCTTGCTGGGACGCTGAATCGCTTCGACTGGAAAGTAGAAAGTGCCTTTTTCGATACTGTGTTACATGGGGGCGACGGCAATATCGAAGAAATATGGAATGGGCGCAGCGCATATCACCGGACCCAACCCCGAACCAATCTGACCGTCGTCTATACACGCACAGAGCAGACGATGACCATCATTGGCGTCGGGCACCATGTCGGTAATAGTAATAAAAAATACTCAATAACATTCGACGACGGTGGAACGCGTCGTTGTGAGCGGAAGTAGCGGCGCCTCACATAAGTAAGATCTGGCGTAACTCGCAGAAGTGTCCTCGGCACGGCATAATGACTGCAAATTTTAAGGAGCCATTATGACTTTTAATATTGTTCTGATCGTACTTATCGTTTTGCTGGTGATCTACGCGCTAAAGCGTGCGGGTGTATTCAGCAAAGGCGCAGCAGAAAACGAGACCGTCGGTGATGCTTATTTAGCTGAGAATGCGTTGCGCGAGGAGGTTACTCAGACCGACAGCGGCCTGCAGTACGAAGTGCTCACAGAGGGTGAGGGTGATACCCGACCGGCAGCGACAGATACTGTGCTGGTGCATTATCACGGCACTTTGATCAATGGTTCTGTCTTTGATAGTTCGGTAAAGCGCGGTGAGCCGATTTCATTTCCGCTGAATCGCGTTATCGCGGGCTGGACTGAGGGCGTACAGTTGATGACCAAAGGCGCAAAATATAAATTCTATATTCCTGCGCGTCTTGCCTACGGCAATCGTCAGGTGGGTACGATTCCGGGTGGATCGCTGCTGATTTTCGAAGTTGAACTACTGGATATTAATCCGGCCTGATCTTATGGCGTTTGACACTGAGCTTGCGGAGCGTATTCGTGCGGTGGTCTGTCACTTCGGCCACTGGGACGAAAAGAAGATGTTCGGTGGGCTTTGTATCATGCTCAATGGTCACATGCTGTGCGGCGTTTTGGGGGATGAGCTGATGGTACGGGTTGGTCCTGACGATTACGAAGACGCACTTGATGAAGACGGTACGCGAGAGATGGACTTCACCGGCCGTCCGTTAAAAGGCATGGTGATGGTCGATGGCGCAGCGGTCGCTGAGCCAGAAGAACTGGAATACTGGCTTCAGCGGTGTAACCGCTTCGTCGGGCGCCTGCCGCCCAAATAACCCGAAAGGGCTTTTGAAATAGCCTCCGCCTGAAGAGACCAATTGAATCGTGTTTTAATCAATCGATCTCTTGGTAACGTTTTTACGCCCAGAGAAGAGCGAGCCTCCCCGACCTTTGGGCTCTTTTGCTGGTGGCGCGGATGGCTTCTCTTTAGCGCGGTTGGCACGCGGCACGGAGCTCAACTCCTGATTGTCTTCACCGCTCTGTTTTCCTTTTGAAGCCTTTCCTTTCTGTGCTTTCTCTTTGCCTGCTTTTGTCTTCAATGGTTTACGCAGGTTGAGTTTACCAGGCCCTGTCGCGGGGACGCTGTGGTTTGGTACATGTCCGATAAGATCCTCACGACGTAGTGCGCGGCCGATCAGAGTTTCAATGGCGGTCAGTGTGTCGACTTCATGGGCGGCGACCAGTGAAATCGCAATGCCTTTTTCACCGGCGCGGCCGGTACGACCAATACGGTGAATATAGTCGTGCGCGACAGGCGGCAGGTCATGGTTGATGACCGCAGGCAAGTGTTCGATATCAATGCCGCGTGAGGCGACATCGGTTGTCACGAGAACTCGCAGGCGATGCTCGCGGAAGGCATCAAGAATGTCATTACGCTCAGCCTGTGTTTTATCACCGTGCAGTACTTCTGCCTGAATGCCTTCCGACTTGAGGTGATCCGTCAGAGCGTCTGCACCTTTTTTGGTCTTGGTGAAGACCATTACCTGCTTCCATTTATTTTCAATCAGAAGCGAAGCAACGGCATTGCCTTTATCGCTGTGATCGACAGGGTGCAGCCACTGACGGACATTTTCACTGGTACGGTTAGCGTCTTTCTGCCCAAGTTCGATGGCTCCCGGCATAAGTTCAGACGCAAGCTCGCGTACGGCATTATCAAAGGTTGCTGAGAACAGAAGGTTCTGGCGAACGTCGGGTAGTTTCTGAACAATGCGTTGCAGATCTTCGGCGAAGCCCAGATCCAGAAGTCGGTCTGCTTCGTCGAGCACCAGACATTGCAGGTACTCGAAGCTGACACGATGACGGATCATGAGTTCGTACAGGCGACCCGGTGTGGCTACGACAGCGTCTGCGCCTTCGGCCATTTTATCTTCAATGGTGCGTGGGTTCTGTCCGCCGCAAAGGAGCAGACAACGGTGACCGCAGTTGCGTCCATAGTCCCGAAAATTCTCTGCCAGTTGCTGAGCGAGTTCACGCGTTGGCGCAATAATAAGTACTCGCGGGTAGCGATAACCTTCTTCTTCTGTGCGTGGGGGCTCGCTGCGTAATTGCAGAAGCGGAAGCATAAAC
>NZ_DDKU01000060.1:0-23564 GCF_002339775.1 Thalassolituus sp. UBA2590 | reverse complement strand
TTCTTACGATGATCGTCACGCTGCTGAGCTGCTTCTGCTGCCGCACGTTTCTGCGCTGCATCTTCTTCAGGCGTTGGAGCTGGTTTTGCTTCCGCCTTCTTCTTAGGCGCTTCTTTCGCTTCAACTTTAGGTGCAGGCTCGCTTGCCGCTGGCGCTGATTCAGCTTTGCTTGCAGCCGCCTTGGCTCGCTCCGCTTCCTCTGCTGCCGCTTTCTCAGCTTCAGCCTGAGCCTTCAGGGCCGCTTCTTTTTCTGCAGCGATACGCGCTTCTTCTTCCTGACGGGCTTTCTCAGCCGCGACATCAACTTCTTCGCGTTTCACATAAGTACGCTTCTTACGCACTTCGATATTAACCGCTTTCTTACCACCCTGACCTGTTTTTAAAGTCGTAGTAACTTTACGCTTCAGAGTGATTTTTTTTGGCTCAGCGTCAGCTTCGCCGTGACTTTTTTTCAGAAATGCGAGCAGGCTTTGCTTCTGCTCGTCATTTACAGTGTCAGTCTCAGCGCTCTGAGGCAGGCCCGCTTCTTTCATTTGGGAGAGCAGGCGGTCTGTGCTCGTCCCTACCACGTCGGCTAGCTCTTTAACTGTTACATCTGCCATACGTTTCTCCTATACCGGGCGAGTGATTATTCAGTGCCTTCAAACCAAGGCTTACGGGCAGTCATGATCAGCTCGCCCGCTTTTTCTTCGGTCATCCCTTCGACATCCAGCAGGTCATCAATTGCTTGCTCAGCAAGGTCTTCCATCGTGCAGATACCTTTGCTGGCGAGAACCAATGCCAGATGCTTGTCCATGCCTTCCATATTAAGAAGGTCTTCCGCCGGCTGTGCTGATTCGAGCACTTCTTCAGACGCAATCGCCTGGGTCAGCAACACATCTTTGGCGCGATTACGCAGCTCTGTCACGATGTCCTCATCGAGGCCATCAATCTGGAGCATCTCTTCCATAGGTACGTAGGCGATTTCTTCGAGGGTCGTAAAGCCCTCTTCCACCAGAAGTGTCGCGAAGTCTTCGTCGATATCGAGGCTGTTCATAAAGCCTTCAATAAAGCCGGACGCTTCTTCGTTCTGTTTCTCGATGGCGTCTTCTTCGGTCATGACGTTGATTTCCCAACCCGTCAGTTCAGAAGCCAGTCGAACATTCTGACCACCCCGGCCAATAGCCTGAGCGAGATTGTCTTCTGCAACGGCAACATCCATTGAGTTGGTTTCTTCATCAACAACAATTGACGCAACTTCAGCCGGAGCCATCGCATTAATGACCAACTGCGCTGGGTTGTCGTCCCAAAGCACGATGTCGATACGCTCGTTACCACCCAGTTCGTTAGTGACTGCCTGAACACGCGCACCGCGCATACCCACACAAGCACCTACAGGATCGATACGCTTATCGTTGGATTTAACAGCGATTTTAGCGCGCGAACCCGGATCACGTGCAGCGCCTTTAATTTCAATAACTTCTTCTGAAATTTCCGGCACTTCGATACGGAACAGCTCAATCAGCATGGCTGGCACAGTACGGCTCAGCATCAGCTGCGGCCCACGGTTTTCCGGACGGATATCAAACAGAATGGCGCGTATACGATCGCCCATACGCATGATTTCACGACCAATCAACTGATCTTTAGGCATCAATGCTTCAGCGTTATTACCAAGATCGACGATAACGTTGTCACGCGTTACTTTTTTCACTGTGCCGCCGATCAGCTCGCCGACACGGTGTTCGTACTGTTCAACGACCTGAGCACGCTCAGCTTCACGAACTTTCTGTACGATGATCTGTTTTGCGGCCTGTGCGGCAATACGACCGAAGTCAGGGTTTTCTACCTGAATTTCGTAGGTATCACCCGGCTGCAGGTTGGTATCAATTTCGTGTGCTTCTTCCAGGGTCAGCTCATCACCAAGACCTGGTACCACGTCATTGCTTACAACCAGCCAGCTACGGAAAGTTTCGTAGTCGCCAGTTTTACGGTCGATATCCACACGGATAACGGCCTCTTCATCTTCGTAACGTTTTTTCGCTACTGCGGCCAACGCCGATTCGATCGCCTGAAAAATAATTTCCCTGGAAACGCCTTTCTCGTTGGAAACCGCTTCCGCGACCAGGAGAATTTCTTTGCTCATCTTCTAGCCTCGCTTTGCAACCTTAATCCTTGAATTGTGGAACAACGTTAGCCTTTTCAATCAGCTCGATAGGCAACAGGTATTCGTTATCGTCTACGCGAAGAACGATGTCTTCCTGCTCCACACCAATTAATTGGCCCTTGAATTTCCGCCGCCCGTCAAACGCCATGCGCAAACGTACGTCGATAATATTTCCTGCTAATGACGCGTACTGCTCGAGTGTGAACACAGGACGATCCATACCTGGGGATGACACTTCCAGGTTGTAAACCTGAGAGATCGGATCTTCTACATCCATCACACTACTGATCTGACGACTGACTGCAGCGCAGTCATCAACGGTGATACCGTTTTCGTGATCAATAAACACACGCAATACTGTGTCTTTACCCTGGGAGAGATATTCAAGCCCCCAGAAGGTATATCCCATGGACTCAACGACCGGACCGAGCAGTTCGTTTAACAGACTCTCTTTTGCCACGACAAATTCTCCCGGGGATTTGGCTCTCGCCACAAACAAAAACTGGGCAACATGTGCCCAGTCCGCTACTGCCTTTTGCAGACCGAAACCTGCAGAGCAGATTCCTGTGATACTGAGCATCCATAAACAAACAATTTCAGAATGCCAGCTACTAAAAAGCCCCTGACGTGAGGGGCTTTTCAAATAAGCAGCCGCATTATACGCGCTGCCAATAAAAAAAGCGAACCCTGGTCCGCTTTCTCAGATGACCGTTGAGTCACGATCATCGGAATAAGTTGGTGCGGATGGCGAGACTCGAACTCGCACGAGCGTTGCTCACCACCCCCTCAAGATGGCGTGTCTACCAATTCCACCACATCCGCACACAGGGGAAGAAATTACTTAGTCGTTTCTTCCGTTGTTTCCACAACCGGGCTATCTGCTTCAGCAGAAGCGTCCAGTTCTGGAGCGTCATCTTCAGACGGCGCGTATTCTTCCACAACTGGGGTGTCTTGCTCAAGTACTTCTTGCACTTCCAGTGTAGGAATTCCTGCTTCATCTGCACCAGAGGCCTTTTGCTTGGCATAAATGGCCAAACCCAGACTGGTAATGAAAAATGCGGTAGCGAGAATTGCTGTAGTACGACTCAGAAAATTGGCAGAACCAGCAGAACCGAATACAGTCTGAGATGCACCTGAACCAAACGAAGCGCCAGCGTCAGCCCCCTTACCTTGCTGCATCAGAACGAAAGCGATAATCGCGATAGCAATGACGATGTGACCGATGAGAATAATCTGTTCCATAAAAATCCTGAGCCCTTATGCCCGACAAATACCGAGAAATTCATCTACATCGAGGGATGCCCCGCCGACCAGACCACCGTCGATATCCTGTTGTGAAAATAATTCAGCCGCATTTGCAGCTTTTACGCTTCCGCCATAAAGCAAGCGAGTTGCAGCAGCAAGATCTGCGCTCCGTTCAGTCAATAATCCACGAATAAACGCGTGAATTGCCTGCGCCTGCTCTGGTGTTGCTGTTTCGCCAGTACCGATCGCCCATACTGGTTCGTAAGCGATCACTACGTTTTTCCAATCGGCATCTGTAAGCTCAGAGATCAGCAAAGACATCTGAGCCCCGACAACCTCTTCGGCTTTTCCGCCTTGACGTTCTTCCAGCGTCTCTCCAACACAGACAACAGCAATCAACCCATTATCCAGTGCCTTGCGTGTTTTGCGCAGAACAACGTCGTCAGTCTCGCCGTATAGAGTCCGGCGCTCTGAGTGACCAATAATGACCATACTGGCACCGAGATCGCTCAGCATTTCTGCCGACACTTCACCAGTGAACGCACCGCTGTCCGCCTCTGCACAGTTCTGTGCACCAACACTGATCTGGCTGCCTTCAGCGACAGAGATCGCCTGACTCAGATACGGAAACGGAGGAAACACAGCGAGGTCACACGTGAGTTCGCCGGCATTACGGAGCCCCGTAATTAAAGTGTCAGTCTGAGCGCGTGACGCGTTCATCTTCCAGTTTCCGGCTACTAATATGCGACGCATGTGTCACCCCAAAATTCAAAGAGCGCAGATACTATCTGAGAAGCTCGTCTGAAACAAGATGGGCAGCGCTGGCTACTTCAGCCTATGCCAGCACCTTGCTCACTTCTTCAGCCAGCTCCTGCGCCAGCAACTGAGTTACCGCTGGGTCATCAGCCTCGACCATCACGCGAACCAGCGGCTCTGTACCAGACGGACGTAACAACACCCTGCCGCGATCACCCAGCTTTTTCTCCGTAGCAGAAAGCGCTTGCTGGACACGTTCATCAGCCATCACATCAAGATCACGCTGGCGACGCACATTAATCATGGTCTGTGGCATCTTAATCATACGTTCAGTCCATTCACGCAGACCTACACCGGTGTCTCGCAAAGCAACCAGTACCTGCAGCGCTGAAACAATACCGTCTCCGGTGGTATTCGCATCCAGACAAAGAAGATGCCCGGACGATTCACCACCGAAGCGCCAGTTATGCTCAACCAGTTTCTGCATCACATAGCGATCGCCGACTTTTGCACGTACAAAATCGATACCCTGCTCTTTCAATGCCAGCTCAAGACCGAGGTTACTCATCTGAGTACCAACCACGCCACCATTTAACCGGCCTTGCTCAGCAGCATGGCTGGCGACGATGTAAAGCAACTGATCGCCATCGACCAGTTCGCCAGTGTGATCTACCATCAGGACCCGATCACCGTCACCGTCGAATGCGATTCCGAGATCAGCTTTCTGTTCAAGAACCGCAGCACGAAGTTTCTCAGGCGAGGTAGAACCGCAGTCTTTATTGATGTTAAGACCGTCTGGCGTATTACCAATGGTGGTAACGCTTGCGCCAAGCTCAGAGAATACTGCTGGAGCAATCTGATAGGTTGCTCCGTTACTGCAGTCCAGTACCAGCTTCAGGCCACGCAGATTCAGAGAATTTGCCGTACCTTTGCAAAACTCGATATAGCGCCCCGCCGCATCGTTGATGCGGACAGCCTTACCCAGTTTATCTGACTCAACACACTCGATCGGCTGGTCCAGATAGCTCTCAATTTCAAGTTCCACTTCATCAGGCAACTTGGTACCGTCAGCTGAGAAGAACTTAATGCCATTGTCATAGTAAGGGTTGTGCGAGGCACTGATGACGATGCCGGCATCGGCACGGAAAGTACGTGTGAGATAAGCAATGCCTGGCGTAGGAATAGGCCCCAACAAACCGATATCAACACCAGCAGCCGACAGCCCGGCTTCCAAAGCTGATTCAAACATATAGCCTGAAATACGGGTATCTTTACCAATCAGTATGCGGCTCACTCCGCGCTTAGCAAACACCTTACCGGCAGCCCAACCAAGGCGCATAACAAACTCAGGGGTAATAGCCCCCTCACCGACCCGTCCACGGATACCATCGGTGCCAAAATACTTTCTACTCATGCCCTTCCCTCAGGGTTGCGTTCACGACCTGCAAAGCTTCCCAGGTCTTTTTAACATTGTGCGCCCGGATGATGCGTGCGCCCTTCATAGCGCAAAGGGTTGCTGCTGCCGCACTGGCATCATCACGCTCGGTAGCGTCACCGCTGGCGTTAAGCACATCAGCGATCATACGTTTACGGGATAAGCCCGTCAGCAATGGGTATCCCAGCGCTGCGATCTGTTCAAGGCGATTCAACAGCGTGTAGTTGTGTATACGCGTTTTACCAAATCCGAATCCCGGATCAAGCAGAATCTGTTCAGAGGAGATGCCTGCGGCCTGAGCGGCAGCAATGCGCTCCCTTAAGAAGTTCCTGACATCCTGCACTACGTCATCGTATCTGGGATTCTTCTGCATAGTGTCCGGTTCCCCCTGCATATGCATCAGGCATACAGGCAGCCGGGTTTCAGCGGCAGCTTTCAGAGCACCTTCTCTTCGCAACGCGCGTACATCGTTGATAAGGTGTGCGCCGGCTTTTGCAGACTCTATGATAACTTCTGCGGTACTCGTATCGACGGATATCGCAACATCCAGTCTGGCGGCGATATGCTCAACAACCGGCACTACTCGCCCAAGCTCTTCGGCGACAGATACTGCGGCAGCGCCCGGCCGAGTGGATTCACCACCAACATCAAGAATGGTGGCTCCTTCAGCGACCATACTTTCAGCATGAGCAATGGCTTTATCCAGCTGGTTAAACTGTCCACCATCGGAAAAGGAGTCAGGCGTGACATTGAGGATACCCATGACGTGGGCAGTCCCCAGATCGAGAGTGCGATTACCACAAGAAAGTTTCACAGGAAGGTCCGGATCAGATCATACGAGGGATTTTAAACAAAACAGGCACCGGAAACCGGTGCCTGTTAGAGACATCAGAGCCTTGAGTAACTACTGGCGTTCGCCAGCTGGCTCTCCAGCAACGTCGTCATCATCACTGGCCATGTCACGAGATTCTTTCTCGGCAGGCTCATCTGCTGACATCGCAGGTAAGCCACCAGAACCGTCTCCCCAACCTTTTGGTGGACGCGGCTTGGTACCAGACATGATGTCGTCGATCTGATCAGAATCGATTGTCTCGTATTCCATCAGTGCGTCTTTCATCATTTCAAGCTTATCGCGGTTGTCGACCAGAATCTGAGTCGCACGCTGGTAACAACGATCCAGCAGCTCTTTCACCTCAGAATCAATTGAACGCGCAGTGTCGTCAGAAAGATGAGCCATCTGACCACCACCTGAGCTACCCAGGTACCCGTTCTGTTCATCCTCTGAGTACAGCTGAGCACCCAGCTTGTCAGAAAGGCCCCACTTGGTGACATAGTTACGCGCATACTTTGTAGCACGCTCAATATCGTTCGAGGCCCCTGTCGTCACACCGTCTTTGCCCAGTGTGAGCTCTTCGGCGATACGACCACCATAGAGTGAGCAGATGTTGCTCTCGATACCACGTTTGCTGATTGAGTGACGATCTTCCTCTGGCAGGAACATAGTCACACCAAGGGCACGGCCACGAGGAATGATAGATACTTTGTAGACCGGATCGTGCTCGGGCACAAGTCGACCAACAATCGCATGACCAGCCTCGTGGTACGCCGTATTTTCTTTCTCTTTTTCAGACATGACCATGGTTTTGCGCTCGGCACCCATGAGGATCTTGTCTTTTGCCTTCTCGAACTCTTCCATCGTCACTTCAGAGCGATTCGCGCGAGCTGCAAAGAGAGCGGCCTCGTTAACCAGGTTAGCAAGGTCTGCACCCGAGAAGCCTGGAGTACCGCGAGCAATCAGAGATGCGTTCACATCATCTGCCACAGGTGCTTTTTTCATATGCACCTGAAGAATCTGTTCACGACCGCGAATATCCGGCAGACCGACCACAACCTGACGGTCAAAACGGCCCGGACGAAGAAGCGCTGGGTCGAGTACGTCTGGGCGGTTAGTCGCAGCAATCACGATGATGCCGTCATTAACCTCGAAGCCATCCATCTCAACCAGCAGCTGGTTCAGGGTCTGTTCGCGTTCGTCGTTACCACCGCCGATACCTACGCCACGGGAGCGACCTACAGCATCGATCTCGTCGATGAAAATAATACAAGGAGCCTGCTTCTTCGCCTGCTCGAACATGTCACGTACACGGGAGGCACCGACACCGACGAACATTTCGACGAAGTCAGAACCGGAAATTGAAAAGAAAGGTACACGAGCCTCACCAGCAATCGCTTTCGCCAGCAGTGTTTTACCAGTGCCAGGCTGACCAACCATCAGAACACCGCGAGGGATCTTACCGCCCAGCTTCTGATACTTGCCGGGTTCACGCAGGAACTCAACCAGCTCTTTCACATCTTCTTTGGCTTCATCACAACCAGCAACGTCACCAAAGGTCGTCTTAATCTGGTCTTCACTCAGCAGCTTGGCTTTGCTCTTGCCGAAGGCCATCGGGCCGCCACGACCAGAACCGCCACCCTGCATCTGGCGCATAAACAGCATGAACACCGCGATAATAATGAGGATCGGCAGTGACGCCAGCAGCAACTGAGACAGGAAGCTCTGCTTCTCTGGTTTCTCGCCAATCACTTCGACGTCATTAACCAGAAGCGTATCCATCAGCTTATCGTCGAACGCGGGTAACACAGACTCAAATGCCTGCCCGCCACGAGAAGTCCCCTTGATGGATTGCCCGGAGATAGTCACTGATTCGACCTGACCGCTTTCGACAGCCTTCATGAACTCCGAGTAGGACCAGCTGTTACTGCGATCTACCGGGTTGAGCCCTTGAAATACCATCATCAGCACAGCGGCGATAACAGCCCATAAAACGAAATTCTTTGCCATGTGAGGCACCACCTTACTCGTACAGACCGCCACGCGGCCGGAATCACTCTGCTTAGCTTAGCAGCCAATGGTCAGGGACGAAAACCTTTAGCGACGATATACACCTCGCGCGATCGCGCTCGGGATGCCTTAGGTTTACGAATCATTACTTTCGCAAACGACTGTTTCATATCAGCCAGGTAAGCATCGAAGCCTTCGCCCTGAAACACTTTGGCTACGAAACTGCCGTTTGGTTTCAACACTTGACGCGCCATATCCAACGCAAGCTCTACAAGGTACATAGCGCCGGGCTGGTCAATAGACGACATACCACTCATATTGGGGGCCATATCTGAGATTACAAGGTCTACCGGTCGCCCATCGATCACATCGACAAGCTGGTCGTAGACTTCTTCTGTGGTGAAGTCCCCCTGAATAAAGGTCACATCAGCGATGGCGTCCATTTCCAGAATGTCAGAAGCAATGACAAGCCCCTTCTCACCGACTCGCTGCGCAACCACCTGCGACCAACCACCAGGCGCTGAACCGAGATCCACAACCACAGAACCGGGGCGTATCAGTTTGTCCTTATCATCCAGCTCAATGAGTTTATAACTGGCCCGCGTTCTATAGCCATCCTGCTGTGCCTTCTGGACCCAGATATCGTCAACATGTTCTTTCAACCAGTCTGCACTGGATTTCGAGCGCGCCATAAGGCCATGTACTCCGTAATTTTACGTCTGCGAGGCACTCAGAGTGCAGTTATTCTCAAGCACCTGAGGTATACTTTGGCCATATTTTACACCCTAAAGTCGAGCGACCGAACCCTATGGCGTTAAGCAACGAACAGAAGAAGGCCTACAGATCTATTGGCCATACCCTGAATCCTATTGTCACTGTAGCTGGCAATGGCCTCACCGAAGGCGTCATGGAAGAGCTGAACCGTGCCCTGGATGATCACGAGCTGATAAAAATCAAAGTATCAGTAGGTGATCGCGAAGTTAAAAAAGCGGTTATCACTGAACTGGTGAAAAAGACCGCAGCAGAGCTGGTACAGCAGATCGGTAATACCGCCCTGCTTCTGCGCAGAAACCCGAAAGCTAAGCCAGCTCTGTCGAACCTGCAGCGCTGAGCGCCGCAAATCAGGACAAGTTAACCACCGTGCCCGCGCAGAGGTTGGATACCGAGCCCGCAGCGGGGATAATGCAAAATAAAAAAGGTTAAGCAGCGATGTCGAACATTGTTATTTCAGGCTCAGGCCTCTTTATTCCGCCACACACTGTCTCCAACGATGAACTCATCCAGGCGTACAACGCCTACGTTGAAAAGTTTAATGCTGAAAATGCCGCCGCGATTGAAGCGGGAGATGTTGAAGCATTACCTACATCAAGCAGCGAGTTCGTTGAGAAAGCTTCGGGCATCAAATCGCGTTATGTGATGTATAAAGAAGGGATGCTGGACCCTGAGCGTATGGCACCCACTTTCAAGCCAGCCCTGGCCGGTGACGAGCCAGAAACAGTCACTATGGCTATTGCGGCGGGTCGGGAAGCGATGGAGCAAGCCAATAAAAAGCCGGAAGACATCGATCTGGTGATCATGGGCACCACCAATCATCAGCGTCCCTATCCGTCTGCCGCGGTTGAAGTTCAGCAGAAACTGGGCATCAAAGGGTTCGCGTACGATATGGGGATTGCCTGCTCGACCATGACCTTTGCAATGATTAACGCCTTCACAGCCCTCAAGGCTGGGACAGCAAAGTGTGTTCTGGTGGTAAATCCTGAGTTCGCCTCTCCTCAGGTCAATCTCAAATCACGTGACAGCCACTTTATTTTCGGTGACGTCGCGACCGCAGTTGTCATGGAACTCGAAGATACCTGTACAGCCGATTACGCATTCCGCGTACTCGACACCAAGCAGATGACTACCTTCTCCGACAACATCCGCTGCGACGGCAACTATACAGACCACAGCTTCAGTGATGATCAACTGCCTGAAGACCGTCCATACTTCCGCCAGAATGGCCGTAAGGTATTCAAAGAGCTGCTGCCCCTGGTGACTGGATTTATTAGTGAACAGCTGGTAGAGAACAAGCTTGAGGCCAGCGACCTCAAACGCATGTGGCTGCACCAGGCCAACCTGACAATGAATATGTTTGCAGCCAAGAAGCTCCTGGGCCGCGAACCCGAGGCGAATGAAACCCCCATCGTCCTGGATGAATTTGCGAATACGGCGTCCGCTGGCTCCCTGATTGCTTTCCACCGCCACAAAGATGGCTTCGAAAGCGGCGAGAAAGGCCTGATCTGCTCCTTCGGTGCAGGTTACTCAGTCGGCAGCCTGTTAGTCGAGAAGATATAACGCCTGACACTTCCGCTTTTTAAAGCCGTACTGTGTTTCGCAGTGCGGCTTTTTCTTTAGCGGTTCTATTTCTTGTACGACAAAGCCGACGTTGGCACTAAACCGCTGATAAATATCGAATAATCTGACAAAATGAACGCTTGTCTAAACCAAGGTAAGATTCATGGGTCAGATTATCCAGACCGAAATGACCGAGCTGGTTACCCCCGGCATGGCCAACTTCTCCGGTAACATGCACGGAGGAGAATTACTCAAACTCCTCGATAAAGTCGCCTACACATGCGCAATGAGGTACAGCGGCCACTACGCTGTTACGCTTTCTGTCGATAATGTGCTGTTCAAGCAGCCCATTCATATTGGCGAACTGGTTACCTGCCTTGCGACGGTCAACTACGTCGGACGCACCTCCATGGAAATCGGCATCAAAGTGATCGCTGAGGACATCAAACTGAAAACCGTCCGTCACACGCACACCTGCTACTTTAATATGGTTGCGATGGATGAAAACAATAAGCCTACCCCTTTGCCACCGCTTGAGCTGAAAGACGATGTTCAGGTTCGCCGCTATAACAAGGCAATGAAGCGTCGTGAAGCCGGTAAACGACTTCAGAAAATGATGAAGGCTATCGAAGCCGATGATGGATCAGACGAGCTGGGCGTAGACCTGGTCAGCTGCCCATAACGTCATCGAAATAATCGGGAACGTAAGATCAGACCGCTCAGGTCTGATCTTCGATAAAGCGGCTGATCAATTCCCGCCAGATAGACTTACCAAGATCATCAAAGTCAGCCATTGTCTCAACCATCTCACTGCGGGCCTGCTGATCCACAATCTGCTCAGGAAGAAGCGGATCATAAGCAATATCACGAAGCACCCGATCACCAATCAAAAAGCATTCCCGCGCAGCTACATCCAGTGGCTTATTCTCAAATGAAGACCGCCAGCTGAGCATCTCTTCCGTATTGTCTCGATAACGGGCATTAATCTCTGTAACCGGCCAGAGTGCTTCCGGTGAAGGCCCAGACTCCTGACTAAAACCCTCAGCACGGAATACACAGGCTTCAGGCTCAAGCCCGAGATGGAACAGCTGCTCAGTCAGATCCGCTAAAGAAGCCTGTAAGTTATCAGGACGGATCAACAACCCCTGATAGAACTCACTGAAACCCAACATTGCCGTTGCCCTCTGACGCTGGCGCAGCATTTTTCGGTCGCGCCGTCCTAGGTGCGCCGTATAAATAGCGATCCATTGTCCTTCCCACGGACGGACTTTGTCTTCTGTAAGACGCCAGGCACTCTGGCGCTCAGCGAGATGCCGTGCTGCA
Source organism: Thalassolituus sp. UBA2590 (assembly GCF_002339775.1). Classification (NCBI taxonomy): domain Bacteria; kingdom Pseudomonadati; phylum Pseudomonadota; class Gammaproteobacteria; order Oceanospirillales; family Oceanospirillaceae; genus Thalassolituus; species Thalassolituus sp. UBA2590. The sequence goes on along the minus strand of NZ_DDKU01000060.1, from coordinate 11,483 downwards.
GAGCCGAGCACATACACACCACGTTCAGTCAGATCCAACAGGTCCTGCCGCGTGAGACGATTCAGGGTCACCCGAACATTATTCGCCTCAACAGAAAATAACTCGGCCATACGCACCATCACCTGCGCAGAGATGGGCTGTTGAGCCTCTTTAACAAGGTTCAGAATTAGTTTCTTTGCGGGGTACGGACTATTGGAGTCAGGCATAGGGGGTTCTTATCTTGTTGTGATCACATACTAACATATCAGCCTGAAAGGAATAATTACTAGACTCACCTCAAAATGCCATATACCGTAATATTTATAATAAAAAACCAGGTCTGGTGTGACATATGAAAGATGACAGAGATTTATTCGAAACCGGCCTGCTCAGAGAATCTGCCCGACAGCGGTTAAATGATATTCTCGGCGAGAATACCATCCGGCGACTTCAGCAGCGCTCCGATTTCCAGGGCGCCATCGGAGTAGTCAATTGCTGGTTTGCTATTTTCCTTTTACTGGGCCTCGCATGGTTCTCCATGGATATATTGAATTATTGGTCCATCCCCCTGGTTGCGCTGTGCCTCTTATTTTTGGGTGGACGTATACTGGCCCTGGCCATCCTCACTCACGAGGGTGCCCACCGGACTCTATTCGCCAACAGAAAGCTGAATGACACAGTAACTCATTGGCTATGTGCTGCCCCTGTCTATCTCGACCTGCTCAAGTACCGGCATCATCATGCCCAACATCACATTCATACCGGGACAGATAAAGATGTCGACCTTCCTCTGATTGAAGGCTTCCCTACTACCCAGAAATCCCTGATGCGTAAGTTCATGCGGGATTTCACCGGCCAGACAGGGCTGAAGTCACTGATTGGCCTGGCAATGATGAATGCCGAACTGATTCGTTGGAACGTTACGGGTGTCGTCGACCGCCTGGAGCGTCCGGGCTGGCAGAAACGCGATCACTTGCGCGCATTTTTTATCAATAGCCGACGCACTCTGATATTCCATACAGTATTCTTCGCAATCACATTCAGCCTTAACCTGACAGAACTTTTTGCACTTTGGTGGGCCGCCTACTTCTTCACTTACCCCTTCTGCATTCGTGTCAGAGCCATCGCCGAACATGCAGTAACAGAACGTACTGGAGATATGTTGAGAAATACCAGAACGACCCGAGCAGGCCTGCTTACCAGAGCACTCTTTGCACCATGCCATGTGAATTTCCATATCGAACACCACGCATTGGTTTCAGTTCCGTTCTGGCAACTGCCCGAGCTGCATAAACTGATGCAGGAAAAAAACATCACCCCTCCCCCGCCAAGCTACTGGCAGGTTCTGAAATTGGCAGCGTCTGCTCGCTAAGCTCTTTCTGGGGGCTCGCTAACGTAAATTTCAGACACAAAAAAGCCCGCAATTGCGGGCTCTTTCGTGAAATACAGAACCTGATGCAACACGCCTCAGATGTGTTTCACTTCATCGATTTCATATTCAACCGTACCGCTTGGGATATTCACCACAACGGTGTCCCCCTCTTCCTTGCCGATCAATGCACGAGCAATCGGCGAGGATACAGAAATACGATTATTTTTGATGTCGGCTTCGTCATCACCGACGATCCGGTATTCCACTTCCTCGTCGGTCTCGACATTGATGATGGTTACCGTCGTACCGAACAATACCTTACCGCTGTGCGGAATTGATTTAATATCAATTACCTGGGAATTAGAAAGCTTACCTTCAATATCCTGAATGCGACCTTCAATAAAACCCTGCTGTTCGCGTGCCGCATGGTATTCAGCATTTTCTTTCAGGTCACCGTGCTCACGTGCGTCAGCAATGTCCTGAATAACCTTTGGGCGTTCAACTGTTTTTAACTGCTTCAGCTCATCACGCAGAGCCTTTTCACCTTCGACAGTCATAGGATACTTTTGCATCGTATTTTGACTCCCTTGCTATAGAAGATGCCCGAAGTCATTTACTTCGGGCATCTGGATATTATTTTTAATGTCGTTATGTCATTCGCGATATCGGAATAGCGCGCTTCGCCTGAATTAAATCGAAGCGTGCAACTCCTGCAGACGACGAACTTCTTTCAGACCTTCTGAACGCAATGCTTCAACAACAGCTTCTGCACCTGCCAGAGTGGTGGTGTAGTAAACTTTATGCTGCAACGCGCTGCGACGGATGTCAGCAGAATCAACAATCGCCTGTGGGCCGTCAGTCGTGTTTACGATCAGAGCGATTTCATCGTTCTTAATCATATCGACAATGTGTGGACGTCCTTCGTTCACTTTGTTAACGCGGGCACTTTCAACGCCTGCTTCACGCAGTACACGACAGGTACCATCGGTAGAAATTACCTTGAAGCCACACGCGATCAGCCCTTTTGCCACTGCGACAACGCCTTCTTTGTCCGCGTCGCGGACTGACAGGAACGCCAGACCTTCATTCGGCAGGAATGCGCCTGCACCCAATTGAGCTTTGAAGAAAGCTTCACCGAAGGTGCTGCCTGCACCCATCACTTCACCGGTCGACTTCATTTCAGGGCCAAGTATCGGATCGACGCCCTGGAATTTATTGAACGGGAAGACCGCTTCTTTTACTGAGAAGTAAGACGGTACAATTTCGCTGGTGAAACCAAGCTCGGCCAGTGTTTTTCCTGTCATCACTTTGGCTGCAATCGCTGCCAGTGAAGTACCGATACACTTAGACACGAACGGAACCGTACGGGAGGCACGAGGGTTCACCTCAATCACGTAGATTTCGCCATCCTGATACGCCAGCTGAGTGTTCATCAGACCGATAACGCCCAGCTCCATCGCCATTGCCGCAACCTGTTCGCGCATTTTGTCCTGCACGTCTTTGGCGAGGCTGTATGGAGGCAGTGAACACGCAGAGTCACCGGAGTGAATACCCGCCTGCTCGATGTGTTGCATGATGCCGCCGATAACCACCTGCTCGCCATCGCATACTGCATCGATGTCGACTTCGATCGCGCGATCGAGGAAGTGATCCAGCAGTACCGGAGAGTCGTTAGAGACTTTAACGGCTTCGGTCATGTAGCGACGCAGCGCTTTCTCGTTGTTAACGATTTCCATCGCACGACCACCCAGTACATAGGATGGACGCACCACCAGCGGATAGCCGATCTCAGTCGCTTTAGCGATCGCTTCTTCCGTGGAAGTCACGGTCGCGTTCACTGGCTGTTTCAGGCCCAGACGCTGGATCATCTGCTGGAAACGCTCACGGTCTTCAGCGCGGTCGATGGCTTCAGGCGAAGTACCAATGATAGGTACACCTGCCGCCTCCAGCTCGTCAGCCAGTTTCAGTGGTGTCTGGCCACCGTACTGAACGATAACGCCTTTAGGCTTCTCTTTAGCAACGATTTCCAGAACATCTTCCAGAGTCACCGGCTCGAAGTAGAGGCGATCTGACGTGTCATAGTCGGTCGATACTGTCTCAGGGTTACAGTTGACCATGATGGCTTCGAAACCTTCTTCTTTCGACGCCAGTGCCGCGTGTACGCAGCAGTAGTCAAACTCAATACCCTGACCAATACGGTTAGGACCACCACCCAGAACGATGATTTTCTCTCGATCTGACGGATTCGCTTCACACTCTTCTTCGTACGTTGAGTACATGTAGGCGGTGTCAGTCGCAAATTCTGCCGCACAGGTATCCACACGCTTGTACACCGGATGGATATTCAGCTTATGGCGGTGCTTACGGACTGTCTTTTCAGTGACACCCAGCAGTTGCGCCAGGCGCGCATCGGAGAAACCTTTACGCTTCAGGCGGAACATGCGGTCGCCATTCAGCGCCTGCAGGCTGCTTTGCGCCACGGCCTCTTCTTCTTTGATCAGATCTTCAATCTGCACCAGGAACCAAGGGTCAATCGCAGAGTGCTCGTACACTTCTTCAACCGACATACCCAGACGGAAAGCATCACCCACGTACCAGATACGCTCAGACGCTGGCGTACGCAGTTCAGAAATAACCTTGTCGCGGGACATTGGGTCTTTCAGATCCACCATTGGGTCGAAACCAACAGAGCCCACTTCCAGACCACGCAGGGCTTTCTGCAGAGACTCCTGCTGAGTACGGCCGATCGCCATCACCTCACCCACAGACTTCATCTGAGTCGTCAGACGACCATCAGCCTGTGGGAATTTTTCGAAGGTGAAGCGAGGAATTTTAGTTACGACATAGTCAATCGATGGCTCAAAAGACGCCGGCGTCGCTCCGCCCGTAATGTCGTTCTGCAGCTCGTCGAGCGTATAACCGACAGCCAGCTTGGCCGCCACTTTAGCAATCGGGAAACCGGTCGCTTTCGATGCCAATGCCGATGAACGGGATACACGTGGGTTCATCTCGATCACGACCATACGGCCATCTTTCGGGTTGATACCGAACTGAACGTTAGAACCACCGGTTTCTACACCGATCTCACGCAGTACCGCCAGGGAGGCGTCACGCATGATCTGGTATTCTTTATCGCTCAACGTCTGTGCTGGCGCGACAGTGATGGAGTCACCTGTGTGAACACCCATCGCGTCAAAGTTTTCGATAGAACAGATGATGATGCAGTTATCGTTTTTGTCACGAACCACTTCCATCTCATATTCTTTCCAACCGATCAGAGATTCATCAATCAGCAGCTCGTTCGTCGGAGACAGGTCCAGACCACGGGTACAGATTTCTTCGAACTCTTCTTTGTTGTACGCGATACCACCACCGGTGCCACCCATGGTGAAGGATGGGCGGATGATGCAGGGGAAACCCAGAGTTTTCTGAACTTCACGTGCCTCTTCGATGCTGTGCGCGATACCGGCACGTGGACACTCAAGGCCAATTGCCTTCATGGCTTTATCGAAGCGGTCACGGTCTTCCGCTTTATCGATGGTGTCAGCGTTCGCACCGATCATTTCTACGCCGAACTTTTCCAGTACGCCCGCAGATTCCAGACCCAGAGCGCAGTTCAGTGCAGTCTGACCACCCATGGTTGGCAGCAGTACGTCAGGACGTTCTTTTTCAATGATCTTAGCGACGGCTTCGACAGTAATAGGCTCGATATAGGTCGCGTCGGCCATCGACGGGTCAGTCATGATGGTCGCTGGGTTAGAGTTCACCAGAATAACCCGGTAACCTTCTTCACGCAGTGCTTTACAAGCCTGTGCACCTGAGTAGTCGAACTCACAGGCCTGACCGATAACGATCGGACCAGCACCGATAATCAGAATACTTTGTATGTCTGTACGTTTTGGCATGTCTCGGTATTTCCTGTTTCTGTTACTTCGCGGCCTGGGCAGCTTCAATCAATTCAATAAAGTGGTCGAACAGTGGCGCAACGTCTTTTGGACCTGGGCTCGCCTCAGGGTGACCCTGGAAGCTGAATGCCGGACGATCCGTCAACGCGATACCCTGCAGAGTACCGTCGAACAGCGACTTGTGCGTCGCCTTCACGTTCGCAGGAAGTGACGCTTCAGTCACAGCAAAACCGTGGTTCTGAGCAGTGATCATCACGCGACCCGTCTCGATGTCCTGAACCGGGTGGTTACCACCGTGGTGACCGTGAGGCATTTTTTCAGTCTGGGCGCCGGACGCCAGAGCCAGCAACTGATGCCCGAGGCAAATGCCGAACACAGGGATCTTAGTTTCAAGAATTTCTTTGATCGCACTGATGGCGTAATCACACGGCTCAGGGTCGCCCGGGCCATTGGACAGGAAGATACCGTCCGGATTCATTGCCAGCACTTCAGACGCGGGCGTCTGCGCCGGTACGACGGTCAGATCACAACCACGCTCTGCTAATAAGCGCAGAATGTTGCGTTTCACACCGTAGTCGTATGCCACGACTTTGAACTTAGGATCACTGACCTGGCCGTAACCCTGACCCAGCGTCCAGTCTGATTCAGTCCACTTATACGACTCTGAAACAGTGACTTCTTTAGCGAGGTCCATGCCCTTCAGACCCGGGAAGCCTTTAGCCGCTTCCAGCGCTTCAGCAACCGCAGCGTCAGAATGCGCGTCTTCACGTGCAATCATGCAGCCGTTGAGCGAGCCCTTTTCACGCAGGATTCGGGTCAGGCGACGGGTATCAATGTCAGCGATACCGAGAACATTGTGTTCTTTCAGGTACACATCCAATGCTTTCTGATTACGGAAACTAGACGCAATCAGTGGCAGATCACGGATGATCAGACCGGTAGCATGGACGTCGTTTGACTCCTCATCTTCATCATTGGTGCCGTAGTTACCAATGTGAGGGTATGTCAGAGTAACCATCTGGCGGGCATAAGAAGGATCGGTGAGGATCTCCTGATAACCGGTCATAGAGGTGTTGAATACCACTTCTCCGACAGACAGACCTTCTGCACCAATACTGGTACCTTTAAAGATGCTGCCGTCTTCAAGAGCTAGAATTGCTGGCGTAGACAAGACTCGTTCCCCGAAATTTTACGATAAAACTGGTAGCGTATGCGCCCCGCTGACGCCCGACCGTCCTTGCGTGAGCCGTAAAAAAGCGGGATGGTGACTTTTCTGACTCCATCCCGCTTCCGGATCAATTCTGACAGTGCGTGACTGGCGTCCGCTGTACATACGTAAATTGCGCGGGATGATACAGAAATATTGACTGATTGTCCACGTGAGCTAATCCCACCAGACGTTTCCGCGAAGAGTTACAGCCCTGATACAAACTAATACTATTGTATAAGTTTTGTTATTAACGTATTCCCTTTTTTATCAGCCTTGCCCCATACTTGTGTCCCATCAGGAAAATAACTAAACACGGGGCCAGACCATGCATGGAGAAGCGCACGTCCGCCGCAGACTGAATCCTTCCAAGCGCAAACAACTATTGATGAAAGACGCTATTTCAGTGTTTGCTCTTCGCGGTATCGGCCGGGCCGGGCACACTGAAATCGCTCAACGGGCCGGAGTCTCAGTTGCTACAGTTTTCAACTACTTCAATACCCGTGAAGCTCTGGTAGATGAAGTACTGGACGAAGTCGAAAACTATCTGATCAATCTCTCCGTCAGTGCCGTCGAGAAACCAGGCAGTGCTGCAGAGGTTCTTGACCACTGCATCACCACTATCATTCAGGCGTGTAAGACCTATCCAGACTATTTTAAGATATGGCTGGAATGGAGTTCTTCGGTTCGTGAAGATACATGGCCACGCTATCTCACATTCCAGAACCAGATGATGTCTCTGATAGAAACACAGATACAAAATGCCGTTAATGACGGTCGGCTGGCTCCGGGTCTGCCCGCTCATGACCGGGCCCGATGGGCCTTGGGCAATGCCCATATGCTGGTAATGATGGTTTTCAGCCCTGACGCAGAAGACGAGTCTGCCATCCGAGAGCTCATATCAAGAGGCTTCAGTCACACTCTGGGGGTTAGCCCCGCCTGACCCTTCGGGTTATAACGCGCCACACACGTGGCGTGTTCTCCGCTTGCGGCCCAGAACAACCTTACATAGCATGGCCTCTCGGGGTTAACCTATTAAAAATTATCACAACAAGAGACTCATACCGTGAAACGCGCAATGTTTTCCTGTGCGGCGGCCGCTGCATTGCTACTGGCCATACCTTTCAGTGCACACGCTGAACCACAAGTCACAGAAATCGATGATTCCATCCCATGGGAAGTCACGTCCTCAGGCGATGAGGTGGGCGAAGTTTCGACCTGGCGCCGGGCAATCCCCGGAGCAGACGTAAAACAGTTTCGCGGTGAAGTGATTCTTAACGAGCCCGCGCTGAATATTCTGCTGACCATCGATACACCGGAAGACCTGCACAAGTGGGTCTACTTCTGTCGTGACAGCGCGGCCGTCCCGCCGGAATACAGCTACATGGAATACAAGGGCGTATGGCCCGTCGCTGCCCGCTACGTAACGATCAAAAGCAAATCGTGGATCGAGAACGACGTGATTTACATCAGCAGCCGTAACATTGACGATATCGGCCCTGAGCATGACAACATGGTCAAGATTCGCGAATTCTCGAACCTGTTCGAAATCACACCACTCAGTGAAGACATGACTAAGGTGCGCTTCACCACATTCGTTGATCTCGCTGGACGACTACCCTCATGGTTGGCAAACGCCGTATCCAGCCGAGCCCCATACGTTACACTCAGCGGTATGCGTGACCTGCTGGAAGAAGGCGACCGTGATTTCAGTGACGCAACTCCAGACGACCTGTCGAGTGTAGCCAAAGATAAAGAAGGTCTGAAAGCGCTGCTCGCCAAGATCGACGAACTGGACGACAGTGATCCGCTCGATCCAAACGATGACTGATCCTGATCACCAGATATAAGAAAGGCCGCAATCGCGGCCTTTTTTGTGTCTGGCAAAAGTCAGCAAGGAAGCGGAATGTATAGGTAATACATGAGCATTCCGCGCTGACTAGAGAAAACTGATGATTAACTCTGGGTTGCTGAGCGACGCTGCGACAAGGCAAAAACTGATGAGGAAGCGGAGTGTACGAGTAGTACATGAGCATTCCGAAGGAGTTTTTAAGGCAGTATCAGCGAGCTCAGCACGCAGAGATCAGAACCCCAGAACGTCCTGCATATCGTATAGCCCTGCTGGCTGCTCAGTCAGCCACTTCGCCGCACGCACAGCGCCCTTCGCAAAGGTCATACGGCTCTGTGCTTTATGAGTCACCTCAACACGCTCGCCTTCGGTGGCGAACATCACAGTGTGGTCACCGACAACGTCTCCACCACGAATGGTCTCAAAACCAATCTGCTTGTGCGGGCGAGCACCCGTCTGGCCCTCGCGGCCGTAGCAAGCCACTTCATTCAGATCCCAGCCCATGGTTTCTGCAACGACTTCGCCCATGCGCAGTGCAGTACCGGATGGCGCATCGACTTTATGACGGTGGTGCATCTCGATCACTTCGATATCACTGTCTTCACCCATCACCTTGGCTGCCATGCGCAGCAGGTTCAGACACAGGTTCACACCCACTGAGTAGTTCGGCGCAAAAACGATCCGGGTGTCCGCAGCGGCGGCTTTCAGCTTGGACTTCTGCTCATCGGTCAGTCCTGTCGTGCCAATCACAATGCCTTTGCCATGCTTCTGGCACAGTTCGACATTCGCCATGGTCGACTCTGGTGACGTGAAATCGATCAGTACATCGAAGTGAGGGATTGCTTCTTCGACCGAAGTGACAGCCTTCACGTCCAGGGGCGTGGCCAGACCAGCGATAGCGCCAGCATCCACACCCACCATAGGGTCGTTCTCAAGAACAATCGCACCTGCAACTTCGGCGGCTTCATCATTGTGGACGGCTTCAATCAGCACGCGTCCCATACGGCCGGCAGCACCGGTGATAGCAATTCGGGTCATTATTCTTCTGCTTTGTAGATAGGATAAATAGACGGCCTAAGGATACCGAAGGCATGGGGTAAGGAAAAGCGCGGGAAAGGCCAGAGTGTCGCGCATGGGGTGCGCTACTACAAATTACGACGCCAGACCGTTGACGAAGAAGTCAGTACAAGGCAAAAGAGGCCCGGAAACGCGCAGTGTATAAGTCATACATGAGCATTTCCGGGCCTCTTTTAACGCCGTAATGACGATGCAGGCAGGTCTGGTCAAATGTCCTCGAAGAAGCGTTTAACCCCCTCAAACCAGGATTTTTTTTGTGGCGAATGCTTTTCTCCTGTCAGCGACTCCTGAAACTTCATCAGCAGATCTTTCTGATCTGACGTCAGGTTAACTGGCGTTTCTACCTGCACGCGACACAAGAGATCACCAGCGGTACCACCACGCACTGGCGTTACGCCTTTCCCACGCAAGCGAAAGAGTTTGCCTGACTGTGTTTCCGCTGGGATCTTCAGTTTCACACGACCATCGAGGGTTGGCACTTCAAGTTCGCCACCCAGTGCTGCATCAACAATGCTGATCGGCACATCGCAATACAGGTTGCGACCATCCCGGTGGAACAACTCATGCTCTTTCACCGACACCTGAACGTAGAGGTCGCCTGCTGGGCCACCCATAGCGCCTGCTTCACCTTCGCCTGACAGACGAATACGATCACCTGTATCGACGCCCGGTGGAATTTTCACTGAAAGCGTTTTGGTTTCTTCTTTCACACCGCGACCGTGACAGCTGTTGCACGGATCTTCGATCATGGTGCCCTGACCACGACAGGTCGGACAGGTCTGCTGCACAGAGAAGAAGCCCTGCTGCATGCGCACCTGACCCGCGCCACCGCAGGTACCACAGGTCTTAGGTGACGTACCTGGCTTGGCACCTGAGCCATCACAGGTTTCACAACTTGTCAGGGTGGGTACACGGATTTTCTTCTCGATACCGCGCACGGCTTCTTCGAGAGAAAGCTCCATGGTGTAACGCAGATCAGAACCACGCTGTGGTCCACCGCGACCGCCCCGGCCACCGCCGCCACCAAAGATATCACCGAACACATCGCCAAAGATGTCGCTGAAGTTAGCACCGCCGCCACCGAAACCACCGCCACCGGCGTTCGGGTCGACACCTGCGTGACCATACTGGTCGTACGCGGCACGCTTCTGTTGGTCACCCAGAATTTCGTAGGCTTCAGTCGCTTCCTTAAACTTAGCGTCTGCATCTTTATCATCCGGGTTACGGTCCGGATGGTACTTCATCGCCAGTTTACGGTAAGCCTTCTTCAGCTCCTTCGCGTCGACATCCCGGCTTACACCGAGAACTTCGTAATAATCCCGCTTGGACATGATTCACCTGTTAATTAAAACCTCTTCGCAGCTCCGCTACGAAGTAAAACGCGGCAAACTGGTTGCCGCGTCCACTGTTCTTACTTTGACAAAGGCGTAACAAAAACTCGTCACGCAGTCTCCGGACCGTCGGCGAGGCCGCTAGCGCAAGGCGGAAAAGAGTGAGGAAGCGCAGTGTATAAGTCATACATGAGCATTCCGAACTCTTTTCCAACACCGCGATAGCAACGCAGCCAGGTCCGTATATTACTTGTCTTTAACTTCTTCGAACTCAGCGTCTACCACATCGTCATCTTGAGCGCTGCTGTCCGCCTGCTCTGCACCACCTGCGGCTTCAGCCTGTGCTGCCTGCTCTGCGTAAAGCTTCTGCGCCAGAGATGAAGACGCTTCTGTCAGAGCATTGGTTTTGGCTTCGATGTTGTCTTTGTCGTCGCCTTTCAGTGCTTCTTCCAGGTCAGCGATGGCTGCTTCGATGGCTGATTTCTCATCATCGGTCGCTTTGTCGCCGGCTTCTTCCAGTGTCTTACGAGTCGCGTGGATCAGACCATCCGCTGTGTTGCGAACCTGAACCATTTCTTCGAACTTCTTATCCGCTTCAGCGTTTGCTTCCGCGTCAGACACCATCTTCTCGATCTCTTCGTCGCTCAGACCCGAGTTCGCTTTAATCACGATGGACTGCTCTTTGCCAGTCGCCTTGTCTTTCGCGCTAACGTTCAGAATACCGTTGGCATCGATGTCGAAGGTCACTTCAATCTGTGGCATA
>NZ_DDKU01000151.1:465-12024 GCF_002339775.1 Thalassolituus sp. UBA2590 | reverse complement strand
CTATCGGTTTTGGTCTGCTGGGTGGTCGTCTGCTGGAAGGTACTGCTCGCCAGCCTGAACTGGGTCCAATGCTTCAGGGTAAAATGTTCCTGATCGCTGGTCTGCTTGACGCCGTGCCTATGATCGGCGTTGGTCTGGGCCTGTACCTGATGTTCGCAGCTTAAGGGTTCATTTCTTAACGAACTTCCTTAATCAACGAACATGAGGGCTCTGGCGTGAACTTAAATTTGACTCTGATCGGCCAGATCATCACTTTTGGCGTCTTCGTGTGGTTCTGCATGAAGTTTGTATGGCCTCACCTGCTGACGGCTATGCAAGAACGCGAAAAGAAAATTGCCGATGGTCTGGACGCAGCTAACCGCGCTGCACGTGATCTGGAACTGGCTCAGAAAGAAGCCGCGGACCAGCTGCGTGAAGCAAAAGAGAAAGCTGCTGAAATCATCGAACAGGCGAACAAACGTGCGAACCAGATCGTGGACGAAGCAAAAGATAATGCTCGTTCCGAAGGTGAGCGCATCGTAGCTGCTGCTCAAGCTGAAGTTGAGCAAGAGGCAAACCGCGCTAAAGAAGCTCTGCGTAAGCAGGTGTCTGAACTGGCAGTAGCCGGTGCAGCGAAAATCCTTGGCAAATCAGTAGATGCAACAGCTCACGATGAGCTGCTGGATTCACTGGCCAAAGAGCTCTAAGCGAGGTTTTCCATGGCTGAATTAACAACTCTCGCTCGGCCATACGCAAAGGCAGTGTTTGCTGAAGCAAGTGAGAAGAGTGCACTGGACGCCTGGTCTGATGACCTGGCAACCCTGTCGGCTTTCGCAGCCGACGCCGATCTGGCGAAGGTACTGGTGCATCCTTCCCTGACGTCTGAACAGCAGGCACAGGCACTTATTGACGTATGTGGCGACAAGCTGAACGAAGCAGCCAAAAACCTGGTGGCCGTATTGGCCGAAAACAAGCGTTTGGCATTACTGCCTGAAATCGCTGAACTCTATGAAGAACTGAAGGCAAAACTGCAGAACGCAGTAGATGTTGTCGTCACTTCAGCATACGAGCTGAGCGATGCCCAGGCAGAGAAACTGGCAGCTGCCTTAAAAGCCAAATTGCAATGTGACGTACGGGTAACCAGCGAAGTCGATGAGTCTCTCATCGGTGGCGCCATTATCCGTGCCGGGGACTTGGTTATAGACGGTAGCTTAACTGGCAAACTGTCAAAGTTAGCCGAAGCGATGAAATCCTAGTTTGAGGGACGATTCATGCAGCAACTGAATCCATCTGAGATCAGTGAAGTAATCAAGAAGCGTATTGAAAGCCTTGATGTTACTTCTCAAGCCCAGAACGAGGGCACCGTCGTATCTGTATCCGACGGTATCGTTCGAATCCACGGTCTTGCCGACGCTATGTACGGTGAGATGATTGAATTTGAAGGCGGCGTATTCGGCCTGGCAATGAACCTGGAGCGTGACTCTGTTGGTGCTGTTGTACTGGGTGACTACAAAGGTCTGGCTGAAGGTCAGACTGCGAAGTGTACTGGCCGTATTCTTGAAGTACCTACTGGCAAAGCATTGCTGGGTCGTGTGGTTGACGCACTGGGTAACCCAATCGATGGTAAAGGTCCTATTGAGACTGATACCACCGCTCCTGTTGAGCGCGTTGCACCAGGCGTAATTGCACGTCAGGGTGTTGATCAGCCTCTGCAGACTGGTTACAAAGCTGTTGACTCCATGGTTCCGGTTGGCCGTGGTCAGCGTGAGCTGATCATTGGTGACCGTCAGACTGGTAAAACGGCGATGGCGATCGATGCCATCATCAACCAGAAAGGTACTGGCGTTAAATGTATCTACGTTGCCGTAGGTCAGAAGCAGTCTTCTATCGCTAACGTTGTACGTAAGCTGGAAGAACACGGTGCCCTGGAGCACACCATCATCGTAGCCGCTGGCGCCGCTGATCCTGCAGCAATGCAGTTCCTGGCTCCATACGGTGGTTGTGCGATGGGTGAGTACTTCCTGGACAACGGTGAAGATGCTCTGATCGTATACGATGACCTGACGAAACAAGCTTGGGCTTATCGTCAGATCTCCCTGTTGCTGAAGCGCCCACCGGGCCGTGAAGCATACCCAGGTGACGTTTTCTACCTGCACTCACGTCTGCTTGAGCGCGCATGTCGCGTAAACGCTGACTACGTTAAGCAGGTCAGCGGTGTTGAAGGTAAGACTGGCTCACTGACGGCTCTGCCGATCATTGAGACTCAGGGTGGTGACGTATCTGCGTTCGTACCTACGAACGTGATCTCCATTACCGATGGTCAGATCTTCCTGGAAACCAACCTGTTCAACTCCGGTATCCGTCCGGCGATGAACGCGGGTATCTCTGTATCCCGTGTAGGTGGTGCTGCACAGACCAAGATCATCAAGAAGCTCGGCGGTGGTATCCGTCTGGCACTGGCTCAGTACCGTGAACTGGCGGCATTCGCACAGTTTGCATCTGACCTTGATGAAGCTACCCGTAAGCAGCTGGAGCACGGTAAAGCCGTTACTGAACTGATGAAACAGGGTCAGTACGCTCCAATGTCTACTGCGGACATGGGTCTGTCGATCTTTGCTGCTACTGAAGGCTTCCTTGAAGACGTAGAAGTGACCAAGATTCAGGCATTCGAAGCTGCTCTGCTGAGCTACGCCAACAGCGAATACGCTGAACTGATGGCGAAGATCAACGTGAAGGGCGACTTCAATGACGAGATCGCGGCAGGTCTGAAAGAGTGTATTGAGAAATTCAAGAGCACTCAGACCTGGTAAGTCCGGTGCTGGCGGTTCTATGAATCGCCAGCTGGATTCACTCAGTTAACAAGGTTGCATTATGGCAGTCGGTAAAGAAATTAAAGAGCAGATTTCGAGCGTACAAAGCACGCAGAAAATTACCTCAGCAATGGAAAAAGTTGCTGTGAGTAAGATGCGTCGTGCTCAGCAGCGCATGGAACAGAGCCGTCCATATGCGGATAAAATCCGTGATGTGATCGGTCACCTGGCCAATGCGACTTCTGAATACCGTCATCGTTATCTGCAGGACCGCGACGTCAAGCGTGTTGGCTATATCGTGGTGTCTTCCGACCGTGGCCTGTGTGGTGGCCTGAACAACAACATGTTCAAGCGCCTCGCCCAGCAAGCCGGAGAGTGGAAAGAAAAGGGTGTTGAAGTTGATTACTGTGCAATCGGCTCAAAAGCATCTCTGTTCTTCAACAGCTTCGGTGGCAATGTTGTCGCCTCCCAGTCTCACTTGGGTGACGCTCCAGAGCTGGCCAGCCTGATCGGTGCGGTGAAGGTAATGTTGGAAGCGTTCGATGAAGGTAAGATCGATCGTCTCTACATCATCTACAACCGTTTCGTGAACACCATGACCCAATCGCCTGAAGCGGTGCAGTTATTGCCACTCAAGGCACAAAAGGACGAAGAACTGAAAGGTCACTGGGATTACATCTACGAACCAGACGCCAAAGAGATCCTCGAAGGTCTGCTGGTGCGTTACGTAGAATCTCAGGTCTATCAGGGTGTAGTAGAAAACAATGCCTGTGAACAGGCTGCGCGTATGCTGGCGATGAAAAACGCCACCGATAACGCCGGCAACATGATCACCGAGCTGAACTTGCTGTATAACAAGGCTCGTCAGGCGGCTATTACCCAGGAAATTTCAGAAATCGTCAGCGGTGCCGCGGCAGTATAAGCCGGGCAGCGAACAGGTTTTAAGTTAAGAGGAACCGAAAATGAGCGGACGTATCGTACAGATCATCGGTGCCGTCATCGACGTGGAATACCCACGCGAAGATGTACCTAAGGTCTACGACGCCCTGACCGTAGATGGTACTGAGACCACCCTCGAAGTTCAGCAGCAGCTGGGCGACGGTGTTGTCCGTACTATTGCGATGGGCTCCACTGAAGGTCTTAAGCGTGGCCTTCCAGTAACTAGCACTGGCGCACCTATCCGTGTACCAGTTGGTAATGCAACTCTGGGTCGTATCATGGACGTTCTCGGTCGCCCGATCGATGAATGTGGTGAGATCGGCGAAGAAGAGCGTTACGAAATTCACCGTGATGCTCCATCTTTTGATGAGCAGGCGAACAGCACTGACCTGCTGGAAACCGGCATCAAGGTTATTGACCTCATCTGCCCATTCGCTAAGGGTGGTAAAGTTGGTCTGTTCGGTGGTGCCGGTGTTGGTAAAACCGTAAACATGATGGAGCTGATCAACAACATTGCGAAGGCACACTCCGGTCTGTCTGTATTCGCAGGTGTTGGTGAGCGTACTCGTGAAGGTAACGACTTCTACTACGAGATGGCTGAGTCTGGTGTTGTAAACCTGGACGACAAAGCACAGTCTAAAGTAGCCATGGTATACGGCCAGATGAATGAGCCACCAGGCAACCGTCTGCGTGTAGCACTGACTGGTCTGACCATGGCTGAGAAGTTCCGTGACGAAGGCAAAGACGTACTGCTGTTCGTTGATAACATCTATCGTTACACCCTTGCTGGTACTGAGGTATCTGCACTGTTGGGTCGTATGCCATCTGCGGTAGGTTACCAGCCTACACTGGCAGAAGAGATGGGTGTTCTTCAGGAGCGTATTACTTCTACTAAGACTGGTTCGATCACCTCGATCCAGGCGGTATACGTACCTGCGGATGACTTGACTGACCCGTCTCCAGCGACCACCTTCGCGCACCTTGACTCTACTGTTGTACTGTCACGTGATATCGCGTCTAAAGGTATTTACCCAGCGATCGACCCACTGGATTCCACCTCTCGTCAGCTGGACCCACTGGTTATCGGTAACGAACACTACGACATCGCTCGTGGCGTTCAGGGTGTTCTGCAGCGCTACAAAGAGCTGAAAGACATCATCGCGATTCTGGGTATGGACGAACTGTCCGACGAAGATAAGCAGCTGGTTGCCCGTGCACGTAAGATCGAGCGCTTCCTGTCTCAGCCATTCCATGTGGCAGAGATCTTCACAGGCGCGCCTGGTAAGTACGTGTCTCTGAAAGAAACCATCCGTGGTTTCCAGGGCATTCTGAATGGCGACTACGATAACCTGCCAGAACAAGCGTTCTATATGGTCGGTACTATCGACGAAGCCATCGAGAAAGCCAACAACATGTAATGGGCGGGCAGGCGCTGTACTTGTGCAGCGCTCTGCCTCCTCTGAACAGAGGAATAGAACATGGCAATGACCGTCCACTGCGATATCGTCAGCGCTGAAGAGAAGCTCTTCTCTGGTCTGGTCGAGCGAGTAATCGCGGCTGGTGCTTTGGGTGACCTGGGTATTGAGCCTGGCCACGCAGCCCTGCTGACTCCGCTCAAGCCGGGTCCTGTCCGCATTGTTAAGCAAGGCGGCGAGGAAGAGATTGTCTACGTCTCTGGCGGCTATCTCGAAGTACAGCCAAATTCAGTGTCCATCCTGGCCGACACCGCTGTTCGTGCAAACGACATCGATGAAGCCGCGGCACTGGAGGCGAAGAAACACGCTGAACAGGCGATGGAAAATCAGGGTGCAGACTTTGATTACTCCCGCGCAATGTCTCAGCTTGCTGAAGCGGCAGCACAGCTGCGTACGATTCAGCAGATCCGCGAGAAGCTTGGTAAACACTGAGTTTTATCGGATCACAAAGAACCCGCTCCGGCGGGTTTTTTTATGTCTGCTGAAACGCAGCTGAGCTGCGACCGGCGTACAGTGGTCATCAGATCCGTGAGAAGCTTGGTAAGCACTGAGTTTATCCGACTATAAAAGCCGTAACGGCGGGGCTTTTTGGTGGTCTTTTAGTTTACTACCAATCATTTCTCGACCATTGTCTGTTTCACGCCTGATTGCGCTTGCTCAGAAACTCGCTGAACGCTTCTTCCAGCTTGTCGTATTCATCCTCAAACATGTGCTTATATTTCTTCAGCGTATCCATGTGCCCCTCGCGGGCTTCGGCTTCCAGGGTTTTGCAGATATGTTGCAACCGCGTCGCCGCAACACTGGCCGACGAGCCTTGCAGGAACTTAGCGAGCGACACGACCTCTGCGGTATCAGTCCGCGCCAGCGCGCTCTTCAATTTAGCGACTTTTTCTTCACTGGCCTCATGAAATACATCAATTAATCTTCCTAGTCGCTCTTCCTGATTACTTACCAGCTTCATGACGGTTGGCTTATCCCACACGGGGTATATATCCAGGTCAGTGCTTTTTTCAACCACCAGCTGCTCTACAGGCTGATATTCGGCAGAGGTGACGGCTGACATCCATTGAGTCAGTGCTTTCCGCAGCTCTTCGTTATCAATCGGTTTGGCTAAATAATCGTCCATACCGGAGAGCAGGCATTTCTCACGATCTCCTGCCATAGCACTTGCAGTCATTGCGATGACAGGGATTCTGCAGGCACTATCGCCGGCATATCCCCCGCGAATCTGGCGAGTACACTCATAGCCGTCCATGGAAGGCATCTGACAATCCATAAGGATAAGATCAATCAGGTGGCCGGAGCGACGCAGCATATCGATGGCTTCTACGCCATTTCCGGCGGAAACGACTTCAGCGCCAAGGTGACGCACCATTCCCTCTATTACCGCCAGGTTAATCTGGTTGTCGTCAACCGCGAGAATTCTTCGCCCTGCCAGGGCGGCAGTTTTACCGCTGCTCTCCAGATTGGAACTTTTTTCGTCAGCAGATCCTGTTTTTAATCGGCGAACCGCATACTCCAGTTGCACCGGAGTAATGGGTTTCGATAAACGGAAGGCTCCATGCAAGTCGGGAAGTTCGATCTCTGTGCGCTTTACGTGAGGCACGGTGATGATGACTCCAGCGACGTTTTCATGAGGTACGAAGTTTTCGGCCAGAGTGGCATCAATGATTATGTAGCTACCTTTCCGGATATGCGCATCAGGCCGTGGGTGACGTGAGCTGATTGCTTGAGCACCCCAGCTTTTGAGAAGTTTTACCAGGTTTGCCGCTGAATCATCGGAGCGGTCAATGACATGGAAGTTGAGCCCGGAAAAATCGGGGTTTTGTTTTTCAGCTTCTGAACCTACTGCCAATTTCTGAACAAAAGTGGCTGTGAATTTAGTGCCTGATCCTTTTTCGCTCTGAACATCCAGTCTGCCACCCATTAACTTACAGAGTTTATTGGTAATAGTGAGTCCCAAGCCTGTACCACCAAATTCTCTTGTTACCGCCGCATCCTCCTGAACAAAGGCGTCGAAAATGGTTGGCAGTTTTTCTTTGCTTATACCGACACCGGTATCCTCTACTTCGATGCTCAATGTGGTGCTTTCTGCGTTTGTATTCTGCGTAGTCAGCCGTACAAGAATATGCCCTTTCAGCGTAAACTTGATCGCGTTATTAATCAGGTTGGTGAGTATTTGGCGGATACGGTTTGCATCACCGGAAAGCGAAGGTGACTGTACTTCTGAAACATCGAGAATGATCTCCAGACCTTTTTCTGACGCCGGGACTGACATGGATAGCACCAGATCTGAGATCAAGCGATTGAGGTCGTAGGGGATATTATCAATATCGAGTTTTCCTGCTTCGATCTTTGAAAAATCGAGGACATCATTAACGATCGCTGCCAATAATTGTGAGCTGGTATCTGCAAGATCAAGATACCGCTTTTCCTGAACTCTGAGTTCGCCGCGGCGAATCAACTGAAGCATACCAATAATGCCATTAAGAGGTGTCCGGATTTCATGGCTGACATTAGCAATAAACTGGCTCTTGGCGCGGCTTGCGGACAGTGCCATATTTCGTGCCTGCTCGAGTTCTTCGGTTCTCTGTTCGACGACGGCTTCGAGGTTAGTGTTTAAATCGCGGATTCGTTGTTCTGCTCGTTCCTGTTCGCTGATGTCCCGAATGATTGCAGAAACACCGATGGCCGCTCCCTTGGCCGTTTTGATGGGTGATACGCTGAGTTGGGTGGTCAGAGTGTGCTGATTTTTTGAGACAAGAGGTACGCGTAATGTCTCAGGTTGACCACCTTCAGCAACGCTGGCGATCACTTCTTTGACCCATTCCTGATGCTCGCCAGTGGCAAAGGTCTCGGTAAAGTCACTGTTTTCAATCTGGCGGCTGCTATAACCCAGGATGCTGGTTGCAGCGCTGTTCCAGCTTGTTATGGTTCCGTCCGTGCGCATCCCTATGATGGCATCCGTTGAGTCATCCACAATGGCACGGAAGCGTGCTTCGGTATCACTCAGATTTAAGGTTTTACGTACCTGCCGCTGGTAGAACAGGAACAGCACACTCAGTACGAAAGAAACAACTAAGGCGGCGGCGCTGAACCGCAACGTGTCTGAGATCGTTTGTTGCTGGATAAGCCGCGTTGGGGTCGCTATGGCAACCTTGATAAACCGATCACCATTGGAGCCGGGCATGTTCAGCTGGCGCTGCGTCAGGTAGTAGTGCGCTCCGTCGCTGTTTGCTGATACGAGTGCGGTACCGCGGTGAATAGAGTTTTGCTCTGCGCTGTACAGGTCGCTCCAGAGCGTGGCGTTTGCGAATTCAAAGCTGAAGGCCTCTCCCGATGTGGGTGACACAAGGATATGGCCATCGTGATCGTACAGGTACACTTTGCTTGTATTGGCTGCCAGGTTACTGAGACGAGACAGCAGGAAATAGGCGTCAAAGTTAAGAACCAGTGCGCCGAAAAGATGGCCATCTTGCGCATATATCGGCATGACGAGTCGGTAAACTGATTGATGTGGATAGGAAACGCGCCCGTATTCTTTATTCAGTTCAATATCGGATAGGTAGAAGTCGTTGGCTCGGATATAGGGCAGTATTTCAACGTAATCGCGGCCCCGCTTCTCCTGAAGTTCGGTACTGTTTGCAACCCGGGTGCTGCTGCCGGTGCGCTGCACACGAATAATTTCCGACCAGTTGCCGTCATTGATCAGATAGCGCGCCTGCAACGCGTGAGCGTTATTTTCAATGTAAGCTTGAAAGATGGTTTCCAGACGGGCTTTCCATTGTGCCTGCCGGGTATTGTCGAGCGGATCGATACCGCCGTTGCCTGAGGACCGCACTATGCCATGTATGGGTGGAGTCGCATAAAGGAAGCGTAGCTGGTGATAGTCCCTTTCGAACTGCTTGGCGAGTTCATCGATGATGGCGCTCTGCTGCTCGCCTGAAGCCTGCTGATACTGATCAAACACGCGCTGTTCAGACAAGTAGTATTGGCCGACTGTCACGAGTGTGAGCAAGAGAAGCAGGCCGAGTACCATGGTTTGTGGTCGTATATAGGCAGCTTGCTGCTGTTTGCTCGTGTGCCTCAGAAACATGGGGCTGCCTCTCGTGAACGTTGGCCTGTTCTCAAGGTTTAGTTCAAAGAGGCCAATATTCAACTCGATACTATGTGTGTCTCCTGACAATCAGGACGAGACTCGGCTATCAGAACGGCAGTCTCGTCAGCGCTTATCGGATAGCTTGTTGAGCAGCAGGACAGGCACGAGGCCGATAACGACAATGAGTAAAGATGCGGTGGAGGCCTCGGCGATGCGCTCATCGCTGGCCAGCTTATAGACGCGGGTCGCCAGCGTTTCAAAATCGAACGGGCGCAACAGCAAGGTAGCGGGTAGCTCGCGCATACTGTCGACGAAGACAAGGATGCCCGCTGCCAGTATTGAGCGGCTCATCAATGGCAGGTGGATACTTTTCAATACGCGCCATGGAGTCGCTCCCAGGCTGCGAGCGGCTTGATCGTATATCGGAGGAATAGCTTCCATGCCACTGTTGGTCGAGTTGAACGCCACGGTGAGAAAGCGCACGACATAAGCATATACAACGATGGCAACCGTACCGGTCAGTAGTAGCCCAGTCTGAATATCAAACTGCTCGTCAAAGAAGGTAGCGATGGCGCGATCGAATTGCGATACCGGGGCGAACAAGCCTACTGCCAGCAAGGCACCGGGTAGCGCATAACCCAGTGTTGATAGTTGGATAGAAAGGTTCACGGCTTTGCTGTCAGTCAGACGCTTAGCGTACGTCAGGACAAGCGCGATGATGACAGCGGCCAGTGTCGCTGACAAAGCCACTTGCAGGCTATTGCCGATAAACCCGGTAAAGCCATGTCCTAGCAGTGGATCACCTGTGGTCAGTGCGAAATACGCGAGGGTGCCACCAGGGATCAAGCTGCCCAATACGACAGGCAGAACGCACAGTAATGTCGCGCCTGCTGCTACTAGGCCTGTCAGCTGGGTGCGCTGAAGGTTACCGTCGCGGGCGATGGCTTGAGCCTGAGACGGGCGCCGGTTGTACTTTTCGATCACGATGAGCAGAACAACAAAGCTGAACATGACCGCCGCTAACTTCAGTGCCGCAGCCTTATCCCCCATTGAAAACCAGGTTCGGAATATGCCCGTCGAGAAGGTGGGTACGGCGAAGTAATCAACCGTGCCGTAATCCGCCAGCGTTTCCATCAAGACCAATGCTAGGCCACCCACTAAGGCGGGTCGGGCTGCTGGTAAGGCGATGCGCCAGAATGCATAAAACGGACTGGCCCCCAAGGTGCGCGCTGCATCATAAAGTGTCGCCGAGCGTTGGATAAAGGCCACACGAACCAGTAGGTACACATAGGGGTACAGCACCAGACTGATAATGAAGGCCGCACCACTCAACGAGCGTATTTCAGGAAAGTAATACTCACCAGCATACAAGCCAGTCAGGCTTCTGATCAGGGTCTGCACCGGGCCACTGTAATCCAGCAGATCGGTATAAACATAGGCGACGATATAAGCAGGGGCGGCGAGTGGCAGCATTAACGCCCAGGTCAGAATTCGACGTCCGGGGAACTCGGTTGCAGCGGTGAGCCACGCCGTTCCCACGCCAATTACAGTGGTATAGAGCGCGACCTGAACCATCAGGAGCAGAGTGTTACCTACGTATCCGGGCAGAACGCTACTGCTGATATGTGACCATGTTGATGTCGTTGGAGCGAACAGGGAGGTCAGAATGACAATAACGGGAACAAGCGTAAAAACAGAAATAAGAAAACTGCTGATTAGCCAACGCCATTGCGTCTGTTGGTTTTGCATGCCGGCTCTAATATTACGCGTGAGGTTGGTGTAGTATAAAGAACCATTCGCATATGTGACACCTGTTATTCGAGCCCGCCTGTATGCCGTTAGTTTTTTCTCAGATAAGCCACAGTTACGGTGCTACTCCCGTACTTCACGAGCTGGATTTTGCCGTCGAGCCTGGTCAGATTACTTGTTTATTGGGGCCATCGGGCGGTGGCAAAAGCACCCTGCTCCGCCTTGCCGCTGGGTTGGAGAAAGTTCAGCGTGGTGAGATCCACGTGGATAATGAAGTGCTGGCGAATGATGGTCTGCACCCGCCCCCGGAAGCTCGCCCGGTGGGGCTGATGTTTCAGGAGAATGCACTGTTTCCGAATATGACAGTGGCAGAAAACATTGCCTTCGGTATTCGGGATCTGAGCCGACGCGAGCAGCAGGAAAAAGTGAAAGAGCTTCTCGAGCTGGTTGGCTTGGACGAATATGGACAGCGCTATCCGCATCAATTGTCTGGTGGACAGCAACAGCG
>NZ_DDKU01000151.1:0-161 GCF_002339775.1 Thalassolituus sp. UBA2590 | reverse complement strand
ATTGTCTGGTGGACAGCAACAGCGAATTGCACTGGTGCGTTCATTGGCACCGGAACCAAAAATTCTGCTGATGGACGAACCCTACGCGAGTATCGACATCACGCTGCGCCGGACATTACGGGAAGCGGCTCGCCGTACTATCAAAGAAAAAGGTACGACGG
>NZ_DDKU01000167.1:4009-4210 GCF_002339775.1 Thalassolituus sp. UBA2590 | reverse complement strand
TTGTTTGTGCGTCACTTCCGCAAGCTGGTGGCGGATGGCCACGTCTATGTCGCGATGCCGCCGCTGTACCGGATCGACGTCGGTAAAGATGTCTACTACGCGTTAGACGAAGGTGAAAAGCAGGGCGTTCTTGAACGCATTAAAGCCGAAAATAAGCGTGGCAAAGTGAACGTCCAGCGCTTTAAAGGTCTGGGTGAAATG
>NZ_DDKU01000167.1:0-3701 GCF_002339775.1 Thalassolituus sp. UBA2590 | reverse complement strand
TTTAAAGGTCTGGGTGAAATGAACCCGATGCAGTTACGTGAAACCACGATGGACCCGAATACCCGACGTCTCGTCCAGCTGTCGCTGGAGCCGGGGGATGGCACCAATGAAATGATGGATATGCTGTTGGCGAAGAAGCGCTCCTCTGACCGTAAGGAATGGTTAGAGACGCACGGCAACGAGGTTGAGATTCTCTGATTTTTCACCGCTCCACTGTTTCCAGCACAATAGCCGGCAGTGCGCTGCTGGCACCCTTGCCTGCTATGGCTGATGGGATTGCTGCTGAGCCGTTTGATCTGATTCTGGCCGTATTACTGCTGGCCATGATTTCAGTATTCACTGTGCTGCTGTTGCTTCAGCAGCGCCAGCTACGCGCGCGCAGTGATCGTCAGCTGGGTGCGCATACCGCCTTGTTCGGCAACATTTTCGGCGCGCTGCCTGAGATGGTGTTCTACAAAGACCGGCGCGGCGTCTATCGTCTGTGTAATGGGCCGGGTAGTCGTTTTCTCGGTCGTTCGGCTGATGAAATTAAAGGTCAGCGTGATACCGACTTCTTCGATGTGCAGAGTGCTGAGCGGATGCGCCAGCGCGATGTTGAAGCCATTGAACGGCGCAGTGCGATACGCTCAGAAGAGTGGTTGCCCGGGCCAGATGGTGAACAGGTACTGCTCGAGATAAACCGCCAGCCGTTGTTCAGTGACACTCAGGAGTGTGTCGGTGTGCTTCTGACATGCCGTGACATTACGGAAACCCGCGAGAAGCAGAAGAAACTTGAGTACCAGGCGCGCCACGACATTCTGACCGGGCTTGCTAATAGAGCCTTGCTGCATGAAAAGCTGACCTTTGCGCTGCAGATGGCGAAGCGTAATGATGAGTCGCTGGCGGTGATCTTCATCGACCTTGACCGCTTTCGTGAAGTGAACGATGCGTTGGGCCATACGGTCGGTGATCTGCTGCTACGTGACGTTGCTCACCGCTTGAGCAGTAATCTGCGTGACAGCGATATCTGCGCCCGCTTGAGTGGCGATGAATTTGTCGTCGTACTGACGCAGGCGGATAAAGCCTACGTTGAGAGCAAGTGCACACAGCTTCTCGAAGCTTTAGCACGTGCATATCAGTTGCAGGGCCATTTGCTCAGTATCAATGCCAGCGCAGGGATTGCACTGGCCCCTGAGCATGGGGACAACAGTGATATTCTGCTAGTACATGCTGATGCCGCACTGCATCACGCAAAAGCGCTCGGGCGCAATCGCAGCTGCATCTATTCACAGGAACTGTCGGCTCATAAGAGCAGTCAGTTGTCGCTGGAGCAGGACTTGAGAGATGCGGTTGAGAATGAAGAGTTCAGCCTCGAGTTTCAGGGGCAGTTCCGGCCCGGAGAGCGAGTCCCTCGCCGGGTCGAAACACTGATCCGCTGGCCTCATGAATTACGCGGCCAGGTTTCTCCGCATGAATTTATTCCATTGGCAGAAAGCAGTGGCCTGATCCGGGAACTCGGTTTCTGGGTGTTACGACGCGCATGCGCTGAGTTCATGAGTTGGCGTCAGCAGGGAATGAAACTTGAGAAAATTGCCGTCAATGTGTCGGCCATGCAGATCAACAGTCGCTTCGCCGAAACGGTTGAAACCATTATGAAAGAAACCGGTTTCGAGCCCGCTTGGCTGGAGCTCGAAGTGACCGAATCGTTAATGATGTCGGGCATGACCGAGGTGAACAACCAGATTCACCAGCTTCGGGCGCTGGGTGTCGAGTTTTCAATTGATGATTTTGGTACCGGATACTCTTCGTTGAGCAAGCTGAAAGAGATGCCCGTCAGTGTGTTGAAAATCGACCGGTCGTTCGTGCGTAACATTCACGATCAGGAAAACGATTACGAGATCGCCCGCGCGATAGTGGCCATGGCCGATAGCCTGAACATTGAAGTGGTGGCTGAGGGTGTTGAAAATGAAGAGCAGGGTGAGACCCTGAGACGCCTTGGCTGCGAATGGTTGCAAGGATACCTGTACGGCCGGCCTATGGCGGCGGACGATTTCCTCAGGCACTATTCCGAAACGTAGCCCTAAACGCAGTTTAATTGTTAAGTCAGAAGCAGAATATTTTAAACACGGCCCTGTGACGGGCCTCGAGCAGACAACCGGATACTATGACGGATCAGATCAGTTATACCGATGATGGCGTTGAACGCCAGTCACTCAAACAATACACCGAGAATGCGTACCTGAATTACTCCATGTACGTCATTCTTGATCGCGCACTGCCTCATGTGGGCGATGGTATGAAGCCGGTACAGCGCCGGATCATTTATGCCATGAGCGAACTTGGCCTGAAGTCTACGGCTAAGTACAAAAAATCGGCCCGTACTGTCGGTGACGTGTTGGGTAAGTATCACCCACATGGCGACAGCGCCTGTTATGAAGCCATGGTGCTGATGGCTCAGCCGTTCTCATACCGTTACCCGCTGGTCGACGGTCAGGGTAACTGGGGTGCGCCGGATGATCCGAAGTCCTTTGCCGCGATGCGTTATACCGAAGCTAAGTTGTCACCGTTTGCTGATGTGCTTCTGAGCGAGCTTGGTCAGGGTACGGTCGAGTGGCAGCCGAACTTTGACGGCACCATGGACGAGCCTGCAACACTGCCAGCACGTCTGCCGACGGTGATGCTCAACGGTACGACCGGTATCGCGGTGGGTATGGCGACGGATATTCCGCCGCACAACGTCCGTGAAGTAACCTCGGCATGTATCCGCCTGCTGGATGAACCGAAAGCCGATATTGATGCTCTGTGTGAGCATGTCATGGCGCCGGACTTTCCGACAGAAGCCGAGATCATTACACCTCGCGAAGATCTCAAGAAGATGTACCGCACGGGGAAAGGCAGCGTCAAAATGCGCGCGGTCTACACTCTTGAAGACGGTGATATCGTCATTACGGCGCTGCCGCATCAGGTGTCTGGCGCCAAGATTCTTGAACAGATTGCAGCGCAGATGCAGGCTAAGAAGTTGCCTCTCGTCACGGATTTACGTGACGAGTCAGACCACGAGAATCCAACCCGCCTGGTAATTGTGCCTAAGTCCAACCGGGTTGATACCGCCGCAGTGATGGCGCACCTGTTTGCGACGACTGACCTTGAGAAGAACTATCGCGTTAATATGAACGTGATCGGTCTTGATGGTCGCCCGCAGGTCAAAGATCTTAAAACCATGCTCAGTGAGTGGCTGGAATACCGTACCGGTACGGTGCGTCGTCGCTTGCAGCATCGCCTGGATAAAGTACTGGCGCGTTTGCATATCCTTGAAGGTTTGTTGGTTGCCTTCCTGAACATCGACGAAGTGATCGATATTATCCGCACGGAAGACAAACCAAAGCCGGTGCTGATGGAACGCTTTGGTATTTCAGATATTCAGGCCGAAGCCATTCTTGAGTTAAAGCTTCGTCATCTGGCCAAGCTCGAAGAAATGAAGATCCGTGGCGAACAGGATGAGCTGGAGAAAGAGCGCGACATGCTCGAGAAAACTCTGGGTTCTGAACGTCGTATGAAAACTCTGATTAAGAAAGAACTGACTGCCGACGCGGAGCAGTATGGCGATGAACGTCGTTCTCCGGTGGTTACCCGTGCCGAGGCGAGAGCCTTCAGCGAGACCGAGCTGGTGTCTGCCGATCCGGTTACGGTGGTACTGTCGCAGAAAGGTTGGGTCCGCGCCG
>NZ_DDKU01000093.1:0-3952 GCF_002339775.1 Thalassolituus sp. UBA2590 | reverse complement strand
TGACGCAGAGATTCGGTCAGACCGAGTACCGCGAACTTAGATGCGTTGTAGCCGCTCATCAGGGGCTGAGACGCCAGACCTGCCGCACAGAAAGCAACCAGCGAAACCGCTTTGCTCCACGTTGTCATTTTTTTCATGTTTGTGTCTCAGAGTAATGTTGTCATCCCCTCGTCACCGAGAGGTCGTTGCGGGCCCGACGACAAACTATATCCAGACCATAAAAAACGACTAATTTAGAATTTTTGCAGATGCTATTGATTCTCTTTATTTGTCATAAACAGACAGGAGAGCTATCACACGCGCGTGCGGAGAAATAAGCAGGGCGCTACAGAAAGCCAGAGCGCCTGCCCTGCCTTGTCCGGAAAAATCACTGACAAACACCCGACTTACCATTAACGGCCAAACAGACGTCAGCACAGACCAGTTTTCTACCCGCGAGCGCAAAGCACGTGACCATGGCGTCGGCATCTGCTTTATTGGCTGACCTCTGAACAATAAAAACAAAAGGTAAAAATCATGAAGACTATGACGGTATTAAGGGTCGCCCCGGTCGCTTTCGCTGCACTGCTGCAGGGCTGTTTTGGTGGTGGAGAACCCGGTGACGGTGAATACAGCCAGGATCTCTCGAATCCGGGCACCCACGAAATCTGCTCGTATGAAGAAAACCTCGACCATGATGGCTACGCCTCAGCACGCATGTCGTATCCGTGTGACCTGAGCGAGGCCAGCTATCCGTCTACCACGCTGACTGGTGGCTTTACTAACACCAAAGAGCAGATGTTCTGGCTCGCAGATCACCTGACCAGTCATGGCATTGTTGTTCTCACCATCACTCCGACCAACCCACTGTCTGTGCCACCGATCTGGCGTAAAGCTCATATCTCCGGTTTCAACGTACTCGCAGCTGAGAATGATCGCGCCGACAGCCCACTGGAAGGTAAGCTGGATCTCGATAAGCGCAACATCATGGGTTACTCCATGGGTGGCGGTGGCGCCATCATGGCCGCCGAAGAAATGGTCGAGAAGCCTGCGAGCATGATTGCTCTGGCTCCCTGGCTGGGCGCCTACAACGTCGACTACACCCAGATCACAGTGCCAAGCATGATCGTGGGTGCCGCCGAAGACATCGTGGCAGTCAACAGCGAAGTCTATTACCCGCAGTTCCGTTCTGATATCGAACGCGGCCTGGCGATGATCTCTGACGCCAGCCACCTCGACTTCATCAGCACCGGTGATGAGATCGAACAGATGCGCATCCGTACAATGGTTACTGCTTTCCTGGAAGTACAACTGAAGGATAACGATGCAGCGTACGGTTACTTCGATGGCGACGAGCACGAAGAGCACCTCGCCGAGGGCTGGTTCAGCGCCTTTGATTATCAGCGTGACTGATTAATACGGCCAAAAGGCAGCCGAAGGTTTCTGAGGCTGCCGTTCCGTGCCAGACTGCTACTCACTTATCCAACAGATACGCCTACCCGACGCTTATGGACAGAGATGCCGCGTGTATACCGCTCGGTCATATACTGACTTACTTCTCCATCCGCGAAAAACCCGATTTCGAAGAAGAACTCGGACTCCAGACGCTGGACACTGAACGAGCTTCCCGACTGAAACATGTTCAGGATCTGATCGAAATCAGCATGGGAATGGATCATTACGAAGCCTTCCTGAACGTCGGCGTCGACCTCTCAGATGGCATCGTAAAAGACAGGTTTATCTCAACCGGGCAGGTCGTTGGATTGGTTGACCAGGCGGTGAAACTCTTTGATATGCCTTACCTGGGATTATTTATCGGCAATATCATGACCGTCTCTCATTATGGAATGGCGGGTCTTGCCGTCGTCTGTCAGCCGTCACTGCACGAAGCCTGTCTGCTGCTTTCACGCTTCTGTAGTGAATACTTCCCCCCGCTTGATATCTCCGCGCATGTCGGCGAAGAAGAAAGCTGGATGACCATCGAAGAGAATATTTCTCTCGCGCCCTACACCGAGTTTTTTATCGAACTCAATTTTGTCAGCATCTATAACATGCTTTCTGATCTCGCCGGCGGAGACCCGGATATGATGCCGACACGAATAGAGTTCGCCTATCCAAAGCCGCCCTGGGGTCACCTGTATCAGCGCTACTTTAATTGCCCGGTCTACTTCGACCGCCCACAGAACCGGATGATCGGCCACAGCACAGGGGCAGATAAAGAACTGCCACTGGCTAACCGCCTGATGGCCCTGACCGCAGAGAAAGCCTTCCTGCAGCGAGTACCCACGCGGGCGATGAAATACCTGCCACTTAAGCTCAGAAACTTCCTGATCCGCTCATACGGGGCCAACCCATCGCTGGATACCGCCGCCAGAGAAATGGGCCTGAGCAGCCGTACACTGCGTCGCAAGCTTGCCGAAGAAGGCACCAGCTACAAGAACGAAGTCGAAAAAATACAGGCACGCTTCGCACGGGAATACTTTGCCCGGGGTGGCAACTCAGTCACCGAGTTATCAACTTCATTGGGGTTTGCTCATACCTCAGCCTTCAGCCGGGCATTTAAGCGCTGGACCGGGCAGAGCCCGAGTGAGTATTTAGAGAGATTACAACGGAGGTAGAAGTTCAGCTTCAGGAGAAATCGTTATTCAGAGAAAGAGATCAGATAGCGTCTGAGATCCCGCTCCTGACGAAATACATGAAGAATAAAAACTTTATCGTTTTCTATCCGATAAAATACCCTGCAGGGATTCACGATGACTTCACGATAAGAAAAGCCGGACAGCTCCGAAGGTTCACGTCCAGAGAGCGGAAAATGCTCCAGTCATCCAACGACTTCGAAAATACGCTGCACTAACGCACGGGCAGCCGACGGATCAGAAAGAGCAATATAATCTGCAATGGCATCGACATCCTGAACCGCGGATTCCGTCTAGATTACTTCAACCGGAGTTATTTCATCCATTTTGAAAGCCGGTCCTTAGCGTCACTATGAGACATAACGCGGCCATCCTTGACCGCTTGCTCTCCGCGAGCGATCCCTTCAAGGATGCTCATACGGGTCATCAGCTGCTCGTAGTCATCGACATCCAGCAAATACGCCGATGGCTGGCCATGTTCTGTAATCAACACAGGCTCTTTGGTTTCGTGAAGATCAGCAAGAATGCGGGTTGCCTGACGCTTCAGGCTGGTAACAAGCTCGGTTTTCATAGCTGATACTCGAGAATATAAAGTATCACTATAGTATCACTCTATGATTTCCACAAATACAACCAGCTCCAACCGGCGAAATTATGAATGCCGTTCATCACCCGAAGATTCGGGGTAGCGCTTTCGCCCATGCATTGTCAGACCACAACTCTGACAAGTGATCGGTTTGTTCACCCCAAAACCTAACAGCCTTAAATACCGGTGAAACCGATGTCCACTTTTGGGGCAAATGGTTCTTCTGAGATATACCCAGTAAACACCAAAATATACAGGGAAGATGATTTTCAATAGCAACACAGCATCTTGCCGGTACTCAGCAGAAAAATAGTACACGATCGCTAAACAAGTCAGAAAAAAGGCCAGATATATCAGCCATTCCGTTCCCTGAATTTTCTTTAACGCTTTTAGTAATTGAGTATCCATAGAATTTCCGAGCAATAAAAAAGGCTGCATAAGCAGCCTCTTAAATTCAGAACACTCAACTAACTATTAAGCAGTCTTGTTCTTCTTACGGTTCTGGTTTGCCTGCAGTTTCATAACCGAAACGATGACTTTCTGGTACCAGGAACCGAGAGTACGAACCATCAGGTCAAACGCAACAGCATCCGGACCAATCAGTACGCGACGCTTGTTTTTCTTAACGCCATTGATGATGGTTTTCGCTGCTTTGTCTGGCGTAGTGATAAACAGACGCTCGAATTCAGCTTTTGAATCATCAGCGCTGGCGCCTGTGATTTCAGAAGACTTCTCGTTAAAACGAGTCGAC
>NZ_DDKU01000138.1:0-6727 GCF_002339775.1 Thalassolituus sp. UBA2590 | reverse complement strand
GCCAAATGTACCCGACCCTGTGGAAAGCGCTTCATTTTCATCAATTTCGTAAGGCGACTGACCGGTCGGTACACGAAGAGAACCGAAATACGTTCTGGATGCTTTACCCGGAATATACTCAGCTGGCTGCCAGCGAACAGTACCGCTGATATCACCCACGCCGTAACCGGAAAGCTCGTCCTGCGTTTCAAACTTGGAAACCAACGGCAGGCGAACACCGAGTGTCAGGTTGTTAAACAGGCCGTAATCAAACGCAAAGCTATTCGTAAATGAATGGCTTGCAACTGGACTTACATCAACACTACGAACGCGAGAGTCCTCAACATTGAGGTCTATGCGCTGGTCACCATAATAGCTGTAGTCGAAGTTATAGTTGAGAGACATCCCGCCTTTTTTCAGCAAGGAATAGTTCTTTTCCGCCGCCTCAAACACTTCCTCAAGTGCTTTCTCAGTATCAGCATCACTGTCCTGTTTTGAAAGAGCCTCGCGAGCCTTGTCCATTTCTTCAGCGGTATCTGCGTAAGCGCCATTCACAGCAGCCAGCAACAAAGTCAGCGATAAAATTCCGGAGCGTTTCATGATTCTGCTTACCTTTTATTATTTTCTTCTGTAACGGAGAGACTTATTAATACCTTGGCCATCTTCGACAAGGCCATCGGTGACCAGGATATTGAAGTTATCCGGATCGCCGCCGTCTTCAGCAGTTTTGATTTCAGTTTCAAATACGAATGAGCCGTCATCCCCCACAACAGCATCGCCATTCTCATCTACTTTTAAGCGATATTCGTATTCGGCGTTATTAAATGAAGCATAAATCGCATTCTGCAGCTGGTGCTCAGATTTGACATGCAACATTGGAAACTCTTTAAAGGCATTCTCAGCAATAATATGATCTGAAACAAAGCGCATATCCTCTTCATGCAGCTCTAAGCCGCTCGCGGGCTTATGGCCATTCGGGAACACTATAAAGAGAACGTTGTTCTCCCAGACTTCGAGAAAACGATGAAGAGTAAAAGAGATGTTGCCCAATGCAGGGTCGGCAACGTAAACCCGGCCATCGTACACCGTGCGGATAACAACAAAATGTTTAAATCCCGCATACTGAATCGGTGCGATAGCTGGGTGATCTAAAGTTTCAAGGTCGGATGCTTCCGCCTTGAACCCCCCTGATGGATGACCGAGCGCCGTAACTAAGCGCTTCATGTCTAACATTGAGAAACCCCGACGCTCTACGATTCGTTCAGTCTCACCGAATCGCAGCAAACCTTCCATCACCTGACGTTCCTGGAAGTTCCTACCCAAGTAAAAGTCGAGAAGTGTCGTCAGGGCAGCAGAGCCACAGGAATAGTCATACGCCTGACGCACGACATTTTTGAATTTTTTCGCAGCGAGAGGTTCGACATTAACTACCATATCTTCCTGATAGTCTTCACCGACGGCCACACGAACAACGGTGTCCCCCTGCTCTCGCTCATTCACAATGGCAAGCTCATGTGCCATGGCGAACCCGATAACAGATCCTAAGAGAATAATCAGCACGATTCTAAGGCCTCGGCCTCCCCCTTTATATTTTTATTATAATTTGTATCGTTATCCTATGTTACAGAAACAATTTAGCCCAACCAAGTATAATTCACTGATAAATCAGGTTTTTTCGCTCTTTTCATTAAATACAGACATAAAAAAAGCCCGCCGGAGCGGGCTTTCTTTCTAGACGCTAAGCGAACTTAGCGACCAGAGATGGTTACAGCCGCACCGTTCAGAGCGATATCAGAGATAGCAACTGAACCGATAGAAGATCCACCCAGAGCCAAGTCACCAATCTCGATAGTACCAGCCAGGTCAAGACCTGTGATAGAGATACCGTCGCCATTGAAGGTCAGAGTAGAGTCAGTGCTAATACCAGTACCAACACCGCCAGTACCGTATACACGCAGATCAGTAATGCCAATCGCGTCGTTCAACAGCGTCATGCTACCTGAGGTAACTTCAACAGAACCACCAACTGAAGTAATGGTAGTATCCGTACCAGACTGTGCAATTGTAGTAACGCCACCCTGAACATCCATAGTAACGTCAACGTTACGCGCCAGGTTAGCAGCAGAAAGGCCAGCATCAGTGCGAGTTTCAACGTTACCGATACGTACACGCAGGCCTGACAGATCAGTCGCAGAGCTATCCATGATGATAGAACCAGTTTCATCAATGTCGATTGCGTTGAAGATAGTAATATCAGAACCATCTGCAGAACCAACGATGATATTGCTAATTGCCAAAGAACCGCCACCAGCAGTTACGCCGTCGACAGTATCGGTATACAGAACTTCACCGATAGAAATGGCATCGACATCAGACAGAGTAATATCCAGATCGATACCAGCCTGACCAGTAGCAGCAGCCATTGCCATTTCGTCCATTGCTACCAGCTCAGCGTTAGCAGCGAAAGATACAGCGGCGATAGATGCAGCCAGAGAAGCTTTCTTGAGGAATTTCATTTGTGCACACTCCTGATTGTTTTTATGTAGTACAGCGGGTCTTTCAGCTTACCCGTTGACCATCCTACTTGTTTCACCTTGTGGTGTCACCCGCTTGAATGGTCGATTTTCAATTTGCTTACTGTCTTAGGAACTACCAGCAAGCTTTCGAATTAAGCCCCGCTACACGAGACTTGCGACCAATCTATTATGTTGATTTGCAGATGTCTACCCTTTTTTCACACAAAGTTACGGAGAATGGTTACGAAATAGCCCTGGATGTATAATACAGGTAAAGAACTCGAGAAAAATCTATATTTTTCAAATAGTTACACACCCACAAACCCAACTGAATGGCCTGTAATGTTCACCCACAAAATAGAGCTACCCGGCGCTAACATACTGAAAAACCTGTCGCAACTGGACAACTTCAGTTTGTTAACCATTCCACACAGGCAACGCCATTACTTAAATTTGACAGAAGCAGATCACTTTAAAGCGAAGTATGTCCTCGCAATCGATATTGCAGATACCATCAGTGGGTTTCCACAAGCAAAAGCAAGTAAAGACTGCAACAACAACGGCTTTGTCGCAGGCTGGGTCGGTTTGCTTAACTACCCCAACAACCGCGACAAAATCGTATTCAGACGCTATAACTCTTCACTTTTGATCGATCCCGACAGTGATTACTGCGTCATCCAGGCCTACGAGCCAATCTCAGCCGATACAGCCTCAAACTACCTAAAAGCCTTGAACTTCCACTCAACAGCAGGTGTACCTGCCCGCAGAAAGAGAAAATGGGCACCTGGCGAGACAAAGTCGAAATATGCGGAGAACTTTGCAAAAGTCCGTGATTACCTATTGAGCGGTGACTGCTACCAGATCAACCTTGCCACGCCCTTTCACTGCAAAGACGACCTGAGAGACTGTGACCCCTCCGAGTTACTGGAATCTTTTGACGCACCTCATGGCTGTATATTCAAAGATAGCCACCGAACGATAATCAGTGTATCGCCAGAGAGACTCCTGAAGGTCACCCCCACACCTAACGGCAACACCAACACTCAAAAACTGTCACTTGAGACACGCCCAATCAAAGGCACTGCTCCCAGACACCCGGACCCGACAGAAGATGACCGACTCGCCTCATCACTTAGGGAGAGCCCAAAGAACCAGGCCGAAAACCTGATGATTGTGGACTTACTGCGAAATGATCTGAGCATCCATGCAGAACCAGGAAGCGTATCAGTCCCAGAGCTATTCACGCTCGAATCACACTCTAACGTGCACCATCTTGTATCCACCATCACAGCCATACTGAGAGCGAACACCCCTCCAGCAGAAGCGATCAAAGCGACCTTCCCGGGAGGGTCGATAACAGGAGCACCGAAGAAGCGTGCAATGGAGATCATCAACGAACTGGAGCCCGCAGAACGCGGAGCCTACTGCGGCTCCATGGGCTACATCGACGACAGCGGACAGTGCGACTTCAACATACTGATACGCACGATCGAAGCCAAAGAAGATGGAGCAACATGCTGGGGCGGCGGAGGACTCGTCATCGACAGTGATGCCGAGGACGAGTACCAGGAGATACTGAACAAGGTGACGAAGATACTCGAAACCCCGCTCTAAGAACAAATTAAAGTGTCAGTTCGCGGTTACTCGCCTTAATGAATTCCTTTTTAAGGTCTTCATAGGTGTGTACTGCAGGAAACTGTGGGAATTCCTCAATCACATTCTGCGGAGCGTGAAAGAGAATGCCCGCATCAGCCTCTGCCAGCATAGTGGTGTCATTGTAGGAGTCGCCTGCGGCAATCGTACGATAGTAGATCGTTTGCAGAGCACGTATAGACTGGCGCTTAGGATCTGCCTGGCGAAGTTTATAATCAACCACGCGCCCCTCTTCATCCGCCACAAGGCGATGACAGAACAAAGTCGGAAAACCCAATTGACGCATCAGCGGCTGAGAGAATTCATAGAAAGTGTCAGACAGAATAATGACCTGGAAACGCTCACGCAGCCAATCAACAAACTCACGCGCACCATCAAGCGGCTTAAGAGTTGCGATCACCTCCTGAATATCCTGCAATTTAAAACCGTGCTGATCGAGTAGTGCCAGACGCTGCTTCATCAGAACATCATAATCAGGGATATCACGAGTCGTTGCTTTCAACTCTTCAATGCCTGTTTTGTTTGCAAATTCAATCCAGATCTCAGGTACCAGTACACCTTCAAGGTCAAGACATGCGATTTCCATGGAGTCCCCATCAATTCATTCAGGTAATAAAGGTCGCTACTCTACCACTCATCAGGGCAAACACAACGAATTAGCAAGCAGATGAATAACAGTATTCTTTTTTAGTATTATTTGAACTAAGAACCCCCATGGTAATATCCACCCAAAATACAACGACCGGATACACCGATGAGAGACGACCAGATTGCAGAACTGAACACTCAGTTTGAAGACAAACGCCCAAAGGACATCATTCGTCACGCCATTGAAAACCACGACGCCATCGCCGTTTCATTCAGCGGCGCGGAAGATGTCATCCTGGTCGACATGGCAGTAAAAATTAACCCAGAGGTAGACATTTTCACACTGGACACCGGGCGACTACACCCAGAGACGTACCAATTTATCGAGAAAGTACGTAAACACTACGGCATCAACATTGATGTCCGCACTCCAGAGCAAGCTGCACTGCAGGCATTCGTTAAAGAGAAAGGCCTGTTCAGCTTTTACGAAGATGGGCACCAGGAGTGCTGTGGCGTTCGCAAAATCGCCCCACTACGCAACAAGCTGACTGAACTGGACGCATGGATAACGGGTCAACGTCGCGACCAGAGCCCAGGGACACGATCAGACGTATCGATTATAGAACTGGATAGCGCCTTCAAAGGACGGGGCGAAACACTAACCAAGTATAACCCGCTCGCTCACTGGACTTCGGCTCAGGTCTGGGAATACATAAAAATGTTCGACGTTCCATACAACGAGCTTCACCAGAAAGGCTTCGTCAGCATCGGCTGCGAACCCTGCACCAGAGCCACACTGCCAAACCAACACGAGCGTGAAGGTCGCTGGTGGTGGGAGGAAGCAACCCACAAAGAGTGCGGACTCCACGCAGGCAACATCATCTCAAAGGGCTGAAACAAGCGCCTTCTATCGAGCCCCCCTGCTGCGGTCAGTGCACAGGGAGCTCGATCCCATCAAATAAATCTGAAACATCCTGCCTTCCCGGGCTCTGCGCAGCAACCTCAACCAGATCCCGAGTAAGATGAGGCGCAAAGGTAGCAATAAAATCAAACATATAGCTACGCAGAAACGTACCCTTGCGAAAGCCGATACTGGTAACACTTGAAGCAAACAAGTGAGACGCATCGATTGCTACAAGATCAGAATCAGTAGTTGGATCGATCGCCATGCTCGCCACAATCCCAATCCCCACACCCAGCCTCACGTAGGTTTTGATAACGTCAGAATCGGCCGCTGTAAAGGCCACCTTGGGCGTCAGCCCCTGCCCCTGAAATGCTTCATCAAGCTTAGATCGGCCAGTAAAGCCAAACACATAAGTAACCAGAGGGTACGCAGCCACTTGCTCCAGTGTCGGTCGCGGAGTGGCCGCAAGCGGATGCCCTTTGGGGACCAGAATGCTGCGATTCCACCGATAGCACGGCATCATAATCAGGTCACCAAAGTGCTCCATCGCCTCAGTAGCAATAGCAAAATCGGTCGTGCCATCCGCCGCCATTTCGGCTATCTGCATCGGTGTGCCCTGATGCATATGAAGAGACACATCCGGATAGCGCCTCATGAACGACTCAATCACCCCCGGGAGTGCATATCGGGCCTGAGTATGCGTTGTTGCCACAGACAGACTGCCGCGCTTTTCATCACTGAACTCCTGAGCGACCTGCTTAATACTCTCAGTTTTACGCAGAATATCTCCGGCGATCTTCAGAATGGCCTCACCAGCCGGCGTAATGCGCGTCAGATGCTTACCGCTGCGTGCAAAGATCTCAACGCCAAGCTCATCTTCCAACAGCCGAATCTGTTTACTGATCCCGGGCTGAGAGGTGTATAACGCTTGCGCGGTGGCGGACACATTCAGATCGTGGTGCGCGACCTCCCATATGTATCTGAGTTGCTGCAACTTCATATATCCCACCCCTTACGACAAAACGCTATTCGAGTTATAAAAATATAAACAAATATTCCTTTCCAGAATAGATGACAACCTCTACAT
>NZ_DDKU01000183.1:0-4202 GCF_002339775.1 Thalassolituus sp. UBA2590 | reverse complement strand
ACCGGCGGAAAGCCATTACTGGGCGCAGTCCTGAAACGAGCTGAAGTCCCTGAGAATGTTACCTTCCGGATAGATCAGAATTATTCAGATGACGAATTTCATCGCTTGCTGCAGGCGAGTGGTGAGGCGACAGGGCTGTCCGAAAGTGAATTGTGTGTTCTTTATGCCAAAGCATTTCTTACCCGTGCCCGTGAGTTATTCCCACGTTTCTTTGAGATGTCGTCATCGTCAGAAGAATTTTTACTTCGCCAGGCAACCATCCACGCGGTGATGGCCTCAGGTCTCAAGACCAGTGAAGACAGAAAAGCCGTGACGGATAAATTCTCTGCCGAACAGGTCCGATCGGGGTTTGTTCGGGTCAGCTATCGTTCGGCGAATAAACTATGCGAGCTGTATAAAGCGTTGGCACACGAAGTGGCATCTTTATATGGAGAAAAACTACAGATCAGTTGTGAGCATTGCATGAAGCGCGGTGATGCAGAGTGCCGTTTCGCGATTAACTGGCAAACGCCCAGGTCTGTACACTCTTCAGGTATGGCGGTAGCTCCGGTATGAGTTATTCCGGGAGTGACAGCGAATTACAGTCGTTAATAGCCAGTATTGCGGATCAACTTTGCGACACAGTTGATAATAAGTTCGACATGCACGTATCGATCGACAGCGACGATGTGCAAGGGCAGAAGTTATCGCTACTGGTGAATTTTCTGCTGGAAAATGTACGCAGAAACATGAGCCAGCTTGAGCAATTAAATAATCGTCTCGAGCACAAAGTAAAAGAACGAACGGAATTGCTCGATCTGGTGATTTCTGGTTCAGACGACGGTGTCTGGATCTGGTTTTTTAATCAGGATCGTGTTGAGTTTTCGCCCAAGTGGCATGCAATGGTTGGCGAGCCAGTGACCGATGAATCTCAGGATCTGAATCACTGGCTGCAACGGGTTCATCCTCGTGATCGTGCTGACCTTCAGGGGGCGATTAAGGCCTTGCTTGAAGGTCGGGAGAATAATCTTACCGCAGAGTATCGTATACGCCATGCTTCGGGCGGCTACCGCTGGATGCTGTGTCGCGGAGCCTGTCAGCGCGATGAAAATGGAGAGCCTACCCTGTTGGCAGGCACCCAGACAGACATTACCAGTATGCGTCTTGTAGACCAGCGCACGGGGCTTCCTAATGAGCATTTCCTGCGTGAGCGTATGGAAGATGTGATGGATAAAGGCGCCAGTTTTTATCTGATTCTGATTGCTTTTCACCAGTTAGATTCACTCAGCGAGTCGCTGGATCATTCTGGCTTGAGTACATTGCAGGACGACGTGTCCCGTCGGCTCATAGGTACGGTCGATGTCCGTTCTGTGGTGGCTAAGATTTCCGGTAATACGTTCGCTGTTTTTGGCCAGGTACGTGGCAATGACGACCCTACCCAGCTAATGGAAGCCGAGTGCGATGCCATAGCAACGAGTTTTTCTGAGCCTTTCCGAATCCAGTCATATGGCGATCACGTGATGAACACTGCGATTGGCGCGTTGGAAAGCACTGAGTTGGCCAACACCAGTGCTGAAGAAATGATCAATGCAGCCTGGTCAGCATTGCGCTACGCCAAGAAGCGAGGCGAAATCTGCTTTTATGATCAGCAGCACCGGGATGTCAGTGCTCGTCGTGTGTTGATTGAGCAGAAAATTCGCAGCGGTATTCGCGACGGAGGCATTGCGCCCTGGTTTCAACCAATATTTGCAGGGCGCACTAAAGCACTGGTGGGCTTTGAAGCTCTGGCACGTATGGATTGTCCCGGTGTTGGGACTGTATCCCCAGCCGAGTTCATTCCCGCAGCAGAGCAGAGTGGTCTGATGGGAGAGTTGGGTGAATGCATTCTGTCGCAGAGTATTGCTATGGCGAAGTCACTGACCGCCGGTGTGCTGCGCGGCGAGCCCTTTTATATCGGCGTGAACGTGTCAGCGATGCAGTTACTGTCGGAAGGTTTTGCATCGACGGTCTTCAGACTTCTTAACGAGCATCAGCTCAGCCCCGAGTTCCTGCGTCTTGAAGTCACCGAGTCGGTATTTGTTGGCAACATAGATATCGCCAAAACTGAGCTAAGTAAATTACGTAACGCCGGTATCAAGATCGCATTAGATGATTTTGGAACCGGATACTCATCGCTAAGCTATCTGCGCCATTTACCGATTGATGTGTTAAAAATTGACCGCAGTTTTATTACAGACCTTGAGCAGCAGGATAGCAAAGCTGCAATTGTTGAAACCATTGTCAGCCTGGCAAAATTGCTGGAGCTGGATGTGGTGGCAGAGGGGGTTGAAACCGAAGCTGAGCTAACGGCCCTCAACGCCATCAGTGCGATGTCAATTCAAGGATTCTATTTCAGCCGGGCGCTGCCTGAGTACGAGCTGGGACCATTGATCGAACACAACCTGAACAGCCGCAGAGTTGTGAACCTTCCTGCCCGCGTTTAGGTGCGGCCATAAAAAAACCGGCGCATTCGCCGGTCTTCTTTAGTCTGACAATAAATCAGTCGTCTTTTTCCATATGCACAGATACCTGTGGGAATGGAATTTCAATGCCTTCTTCGTCGAAGCGCAGTTTCACTTTTTCCATCATGTCCCAGTACAGGCCCCAGTAATCCGCTGAGTTTACCCAAGGACGGCAGATCAGGTTAACTGATGAATCTGCCAGTTCGTGTACTTTGACGACGGGCGCAGGATCTTTCAGAACCCGTTCGTCCGCCTTCACCATTTCTTCCAGGATTTTCTTCGCTTTAAGAAGGTCCGAACCGTAGCCAATACCAAACACCATGTCGACGCGGCGGGTCGGCTGCTCTGAGAAGTTGGTCATGGTGCCAGAGAACACGTTGCCATTCGGAATTGTGATGACCTTGTTATCAGGTGTCTTCAGGCGGGTATGCAGGATGGTGATCTGCTCAACTGTGCCCATCTCGCCGTCGAGCTCACAGAAGTCACCCACTTTGAATGGACGGAACAGGATCAACATAACACCCGCAGCGAAGTGGGACAGCGAGTCTTTCAAGGCCAGACCAACAGCCAGACCGGCGGCACCAAGCAGAGCGACCAGAGAGGTGGTATCAACGCCTAACTGCGATAGCGAGAAGACAATAACAAGCAGGAGCAGGACGCTACCAATAATATTGGCCAGGAAGTTCACCA
This sequence comes from Thalassolituus sp. UBA2590, assembly GCF_002339775.1. Lineage (NCBI taxonomy): Bacteria > Pseudomonadati > Pseudomonadota > Gammaproteobacteria > Oceanospirillales > Oceanospirillaceae > Thalassolituus > Thalassolituus sp. UBA2590. The sequence goes on along the minus strand of NZ_DDKU01000183.1, from coordinate 1,032 downwards.
GCATAGGCTCAAGGCTGGCTTTCTCCATAACCTTACGCGTTCCGTTAGTTACGGTACGGGCGATGATGCGGCCGATAAAGAACACCAGAATAGCCAGTACGATCTGGGTGCCCCAAGGAAGGATGTAATCAGCCCACAGTAGCTGTGGATCAAGGTTCAGTTGTTCCCAATTGATATTCACAAATAAATCCTTACTCCGGAGGAGGTATTGAGTATGAAAGTCTTTTTGTTCGCCAGATCATTGCGCCAAAATCATTCTGGTGCAAGCGAACCCTGACATTTTGGGGCTCAAATCAGACAGATTTATTGCGGCTTAGCTGTTCGCTGAAAAATCCGCCCGGTTGGCGTAGGCAAACACGTCGGAATGCATATTGGACTCTTTCAGGCCTAAAGGTTCCAATTGGTCGAGGGTACCGAACACCATGTTAGGTGAGCCGCAGGCGAACATATCAACGTTTGTCAGGTTGTCAAAATCTTCGTGGATAACTTCGTAAATCCAGCCGGCGCGGCCGTTCCAGTCATCGGCGTGCTGCTGAATAATAGGATGGTAATGAAAATTGGAAAAATCGTTCTGCCAGCTTTGTGGCAACTCTGGCAGGTAGAAGCCGACTGCTGCACGGTTCGACCAATAAAGGTGAATCTCGCGCTCAGGGTCGAGCGCGAGGGTCGCTTCTATCAAAGCTTTGATTTGTGAGAACCCGGAACCAGCAGCCACCATAAGTAACGGTTGCCCTTTGCGTTGATCAAGAAAATGCCGGTTTATGTAGCAGTCGCCGGCAGGAACGGTGACACGTGCGATGACGGCTTGCTGCAGGAAGTTCACTACCTCATTTGCCTTGTCGCTGTTGGCGGCAATATGGAGCTCAATTTCCCGCGACTCTTTGCCTGTGAGGGCGCCGGGAGCAGAAGCGATGGAGTACGGTAGCTGTTCCTCGTTTGCGTCGTTTCCGATGTGCAGCATCAGATACTGCCCGGCCCAGAAGTCCGGAGCCTTGCCGGCAGGTGCGAGAAGGATTACCCGGTAAACGTCAT
>NZ_DDKU01000014.1:28686-28994 GCF_002339775.1 Thalassolituus sp. UBA2590 | reverse complement strand
CGGGTTCAGTCTTATTGGGCTCAAATGAAGTTTACTGGTCGCCGCCCGCCGCCTCAGATAGTCAATTCAGAGGAGGCGATGGTTCAGTATCTTCTTAATACACCAAGCAGCATTGGCTATCTCACTGCGGACACAGACCTACCGGAAGATCTGGTTATTATTTATGCCACCGACTGACCGGTAAGCGTACGCCGACCAAGACAAGTACTGAACTGAGAAAGGGCCTGCGAGGCCCTTTTTTTCTGCGTCTTTCACGCTCTGTCGTAGCCACCCCCCTTGAACACTGTTTTTATATACAGTACTGTATA
>NZ_DDKU01000014.1:18995-28379 GCF_002339775.1 Thalassolituus sp. UBA2590 | reverse complement strand
TTTATATACAGTACTGTATATAAAAACACATAAAGGAGAGAGGTATGCCAGCGACACAATCACATTCGTCATCCGGTCTGAGTTACCCTCTCGACCAGGCTCTGAACAAAGGACTGGTATGGCAGGCGGCTCAGCAACCTTGTAGCAGTGCCAGCGTCATCTCCTCTGGGTATCAGCAGCTGAACCGTGAACTCCCACAAGGGGGCTGGCAAGCTGGCCAGGTCTGCGAGATTTACCCTCATAGGTACGGCTGCGGTGATATGCACATTCTGCTACCCGTGCTGGCGACATTAAGTCATCAACAGCAGTGGATCATGATGGTAGCTCCTCCTGCTATTCCCTACGCGCCAGCCCTGACAATGGCAGGAATAGATACCCGACGACTGTTGATGGTGCACCCCAAAGATCGCAAAGAAGCACTCTGGTGCGTCGAAGAAGGGCTTCGGTCTGGTCACTGCAGCGCCGTCATGGGATGGCTGCCTGAATCGGACCCTAACAGCATTCGCAGGATTCAACTGGCCTGCGAAGCAAGTAAGAACTTCTGCTGGCTATGGCCCGACGCCAGACACCAGAACAGCGCTTCAGCCGCACCATTGAGGCTTCAGGTCACACGAATCTCAGCAGAACAGGCAAACCTGCGCTTTATTAAACGTCGGGGACGCTGGCCGGGTAATGCCTTTTCACTGTCACTGAACAGCGCAACCCGAACAGGTTAAGCCCATGAACGCCTGGCTCTATCTCTACTTTCCGGATATGTACCTGCACAGTCTGGTCCATGATTATCACAGCCCGGTTATTGTGATTACTCAGGATCAGCAGCGGGTCGTTCAGGTATCAGCGGCTGCAAAGCAATGTGGAATTCGCCCAGACATGCCCCTCGCCAGTGCGTTGTTTCTGTGTCCGGAAGTTGTCTGTCATACCCTGAACCAGGAATACGCAGAGCAGTTACTGCAACAAAGGGCATTGTGGGCATATCGCTACTCTGCACAGATATTTCCCGACCCAGCGGACGGCTTATGGCTCGAAGCAGGAAGCATGCTGAGGCTGTTTGGTGGCATTGAAGCCTTCGTTAACACGCTCAAAGACGGCTGTCAGCAGCATCAGTGGCCACTGCAATATGGCTTAGGCCTGACGCCTGTTTCTGCGCGCTGGCAGGCACTCGCTGATGTACAGACACTCTCTCTGAATACCGCACAACAACAGCATGCGCTACAGACACTTCCTTTGGATAAGTTGCATCTCAACGATGCACAGCTGCTGGCATTACAGCGACTGGGTATTCAGCATCTGGGAGAGTTATTACAACTGCCACTCGCAGAAACTGGTCGTCGTATCTGTCCGCAGTTGATGCAACAACTGCAGCAACTGCACGGGCAACAAAAGCCGCCCTCCACTCTTTTTACTCCGCCGTTAAAATTTTCTGAGAAAGTCATATTCAGTCATGATGCCGAGCACAGAAATGGGCTATTTTTTCCATTGGCTCGTCTGCTCGACAGCCTCTGTGGATTTCTCCACCACCATCAGCTTTCAGTCCGCTGGCTGGCCTTACGTCTGTTACACAGAGAACCTCCGGAAACCCGCTGGCTATTCAGCTTTGCCAACCATGAATACCGCTATGAGGAGTTGTTACAATTGTGCCGTTATCAATTGGATAAGCAGTCTCTGCGGGCCCCGGTCACTGAGCTTCAGCTTAGTGTCACCCAGTTCACTTCAAGACAGCATGAGCAGGCATCATGCCTTGCTATAGACGACCAGACGCCTCTGTCAGGCAGTCTGATTAACCGCTTACAAGCCAGGCTATCAGCCACCCAGGTGTCGGTACTGCAAAGCACTGGAGATCCGCGACCAGAAGCTTCGTGGCAAGCACAGCCCGCAGATGAAAGCGTAACAGACAGCCTGAGCCGAACCGGAGACTGGCCTATCTGGTTGCTGCCTGAGCCAGTTCCCTACCCGCCTCCCGCAGACATTATCCAAGGCCCTCTGCGCATAACCAGCGGCTGGTGGGATAACCGGATGACGCGCCGGGATTATTATCAGGTTATGCAGGATGAACAATTGCTCTGGGTATTCAGGGATGACCAGAAACGTTGGTTTCTGCATGGCTATTTTTCATAGGCTGACACTCCGTGACTACGCCATATGCTGAGCTTCACTGTCTGAGTAACTTTACCTTTCTTCGGGGCGCTTCTCATCCCGAAGAATTAGTCCAGCAAGCCGCTGATCTTGGCTATCAGGCATTGGCTCTGACCGATGAATGCTCTTTCGCAGGCGTTGTGTGCGCCCACCGGGCCATTAAAGAAGAAAATCTGTCACTGAAGCTGATTATTGGTAGCGAATTTCGTCACGCCAGTGGCCTCTATATTGTGCTCGTTACCGGGCGCAAAGCGTACGCTGAACTCTCAACACTGATTACTCAATGCCGGCGTCAGGCAGAAAAAGGGCATTATACGTTTACGCCCGCACAGCTCACTGATTTGCAACATTGTCTGTTGCTCTGGCAGCCAGCTGAACAAGAGATACTCTCTGAGTACGCAGCATTAATCCGACATTTTCATCAACGTCTGTGGCTATTGGGAGAGCGGACGCTGGATGAATTTGATGCCCATCACTATATCGATATCGCCCGCTGGGCAGATACCCTCGACCTGCCTGTTGTCGCAGCGAGCAATGTACATATGCACCACCCGTCACGGCACAGCTTACAGGACTGCCTGACAGCTATACGTATGAACCAGCCAGTTCAGCAGATAAAGCATCACTTATATGCAAATGCCGAGCGTCACTTACGGTCACTTAAAAAATTATCACATCTTTATCCTGAACATTGGCTACAGGAAAGCGTCAGCGTCGCTAATAAATGCACATTTAATCTTGATGAAATTTCCTATCTTTACCCCACAGATTCAGTTCCTGATGGTCTGTGCGCCCGGGAATATCTCAAAACTCTGGTAGAAAAAGGCCAGACAATCCGCTTTCCTGAAGGTACCCCTGCTCATATCCAACAAACCATCGATAAAGAGCTTCGCCTGATCGCACAGAAAGAATACGAGCATTACTTTGTCACCCTCTACGATATCGTCCAGTTCGCCCGCTCAAAAAATATCATGTGTCAGGGACGTGGTTCCGCGGCCAATTCCGTGGTCTGTTATTGTTTATTTCTGACCGAAGTAAATCCGCAAGAGGTACAACTACTTTTTGAACGCTTTATTTCAGAAGAGCGCCACGAACCGCCAGATATTGATATTGATTTTGAAAGCCAGCGACGTGAAGAAGTTATTCAGTACATATATCAGAAATACGGGCGCGAGCGTGCTGCACTCGCAGCTACTGTCATCCGTTACCGTCCGCGTAGTGCTTTGCGTGATGTCGCAAAAGCACTGGGAGTCAATACTGCAGAGCAGGACCGTATTGTTGCCCGCTACGCTGGCCGCTATCACGGTCACGAATGGATGGATCATGTCTATCCAGACTCCGATCAAAGCCCTTTAACGCAACGTCTTCGTTCACTGACTCAAGAGATTCTGGGTTTTCCTCGCCACCTGTCACAGCATGTTGGTGGCTTTGTTATTGCCGAAGGTTGTCTGCATGAATTAGTTCCGGTCGAAAATGCCAGCATGAAAGAGCGCACGGTGATTCAGTGGGATAAAGACGATCTGGAAACGCTTGGTCTGATGAAAGTGGATATTCTTGGCCTGGGCATGATGACAGCGATACGTCGTAGCCTGAATCATTTAGAAATGCAGATCAGTGACATTCCGCGTGAAGACCCGGCGACGTATAAAATGCTGCAGAAAGCAGATTCCGTGGGGGTCTTTCAGGTCGAGAGTCGTGCTCAGATGAATATGCTGCCACGCCTGAAACCAGCTTGTTATTACGACCTGGTGGTCCAGGTTTCGATCGTACGGCCGGGCCCCATTCATGGTGATATGGTGCACCCTTATTTAAAGCGGCGTAACGGTCAGGAAGCCGCAGATTATCCTCTGCCTGAACTCAGACCTATCCTTGAACGCACCCATGGAGTGCCATTATTTCAGGAACAAGTCATTGCCTTTGCCATGGTCGCCGCAGACTTTACTGCCTCTGAAGCCGATCAATTAAGACGCTCTATGGCCAGTTGGCGAAAGAAAGGCCACATGCACAGGCTACAAAATCGTCTGCGTGAAAACATGCTTCAAAATGGATTTTCAGAAGCCTACATAGAGAGAATTCAGCGCCAACTCGAAGGCTTTGGTGAATACGGTTTTCCGGAATCTCATGCCGCCAGTTTTGCCTTGTTGGTGTATCTGACTGCCTGGCTGAAATGTCATCACCCTGGCGTATTTCTGGCGGCCCTACTCAATAGCCAACCTATGGGGTTTTATAGCCCAGCTCAGCTGATCAATGATGCGCGGCATCATAAGGTTATGGTTTATCCGGTCGATGTTAATCACAGCCACTGGGACCACGAAGCACTCCCTGATGGCTCAGTCAGACTTGGCCTTCGTCTGGTAAAAGGAATGAACCAAGAGGCAGCGGTGCGAGTGTTAGCAGCCCGCCCCGAGACGGGATACAAAAGCATTTCTGACTGCACCCAGGCTGCTCAGCTCAGTCGTAAAGAGCGTGAGGCGCTGGCTTCTTCAGGTGCATTCGGTGCTCTCAGTGAGCATCGTTACCATGCACGCTGGCAAGCCGCTGAACCCGCTGCGGCATCTTATCAACCCGACCTTATTGAGAACCTTTCACAAGCCACAGACTGGGAGCTGGCAGCGCCAGATGAAGTCGATAATCTACTGGAAGATTATCAGAGCCTGGGCGTGACTTTAGGGCGCCATCCAATGGAAGTTCTGCGTGAACTGGGCCTATTAGGGAACAGTGTGACAGCAGAAGGTTTAAAACAACTGAAACACGGAGACGAAAGCTATATCAGCGGTATTGTCACGTGTCGCCAACGCCCCGGAACCTCAGCAGGCGTGACCTTTATTACGCTCGAAGATGAAACCGGTTGCTCGAATATTGTGGTCTGGCTGGCTACGGCAAAACGTCAGCTGGATACTTTGATTCATGCACGGTTATTACAGGTATACGGCAAAGTTGAGCAAGACCCCGAAAGCGGCATTACCCACATGATTGCATACCGGCTACTCGATCTGAGTGGTTCACTGGAGCGGCTGAAAGTACAGTCGCACGACTTCCACTAAGTGCTACGCTTTTAATCACGGGACAAGAAGTTGCGGGCCTGCAACAGACGAATCAACCACCAGAGAATCACCAGACTCGGTAAGACCATCAGGGTAGTTAATACAAAGAAGGTCGCCCAGTCACCGTTGAGGTAATCAACAACATAACCACTGGCACCGGACACCGTCGTCCTGCCAAAATTCGCGATCGATGCCAGCAAAGCGTACTGAGTCGCTGAAAATACCCGGTCAGTCAGCAGAGTAACAAAGCTCACCAACACAACCGTCGCAAACGCGCTGGTAAATCCATCCGCAATCACAGCAAACAGATAGAGACTCTCCAGAGGCCCGGTGACAGCAATCCAGGCAAACAGGAGATTGGTTCCGGCCATCGCCAGACCACCGATCAACAGGCCCCTGAAGATCCCCAGTTTCTGATTAAAATACGCACCGATCAGACTGAATACGATGGTTACCCACCAGGTTACCATCTTGGAATAAGTTGCAATCTGGGCGTCTGTAAAACCGATTTCCTTATAGAAAGTAATCGACATACGGCCAAGAAATGCCTCGCCCATTTTGAACGTAAACAAAAAAGAGAGCAGTAAAAGTACAATCGTGCTGCCATAACGGCGAAGCAAGGCTCTGAAAGGCTCAATCAGCGTAAACTGCAGCTGAGCACGCAGACTCAGACCAGCAACACGACTCTCAAGTTTTTCGCGACGGCGGTTATCGCGCTCTACTAATACCATCACCAGTGCGGTAATGAAGAGACAAAACATAGCCAGATAGAAAAACACATCGGCCCAGTCCATCGACGACAGGCCTTTCATATAAAACGCCGCCGCACCAAGCAGGCTGTATCCCGTCCACCAGCCGCTGGTAGCGAACGCCGCGGCATAGGGAATAAGTGCCTCTTCAGCTTCTGGATCGAAACTGTCTACCCTGAATCCATCAATAGCGATGTCACAGGTCGCTGATGCCAGTGCAATCGTCATGGCCAATATGCTCAGCCAGACCATGCTGGCCTGCGGAGAAATCTGACTGATGCCCCAACATGCCAGTGTCATTACCAGCAACAGAAATACAATCCAGGATTTGCGGTCACCTAAACGCCTGAAAACAGGCAGCTGAAAACCATCGACGAGCGGCGCCCAAAGAAAATTAATGGCGTATACGAAGAAAATAGAACCAAACAGCCCGATGCTGGTACGGGACAAACCTGCATCGGTCAGCCAGCCAGTCATTGCCGAGCCAATCAGAACCCAGGGAAAACCACTGCAGATGCCTAATAAAAAGATCATCCGCAGACGAGGTTCACGTAGCAGCTGCGTCAGCGGCATCCCGCTCATAAATATCAGTCTTTAAAGTTCTTGAATGCCAGTGGCATATCGATAGATTCTTCGCCACGAAGCATCGCCATAACCTGTTGCAGATCATCGCGTTTCTTACCCTGCACCCGCACGGTATCGCCCTGGATACTGGCCTGAACCTTAATCTTGCTGTCTTTAATCAGCTTAGCTATCTTCCGGCCCAGATCTTTATCGATCCCCTGACGCATGGTTGCCAGAATTTTCACCTGTTTCCCAGTTCCCTGAGGATCAGAAAATTCGAGGCAGTTCGCTTTGATAGAGCGCTTAATCATGGCGCTGATCAGCATAGACTTCATCTGATCAAGCTGAGTATTGTTATCAGCGATCATAGTGACGACAAAATCCTTCAGCTCAAAGCTGGCACTGACACCACGAAAATCGAAACGGGTACTCAGTTCGCGGTTCGCCTGATCAACGGCATTCTGTGCTTCGTGCTTATCTACTTCTGATACTACGTCAAACGATGGCATATCGGGTCTCCTGTAAATGTCGCCATATATACCGCGCCGTCTGAGATATTGCAAAGGAGGGCCCCTCCCGGAGACTGGCGAAAGTTGCTAAACGCACTAGTCTTAGAGCATATCTGCACCACTATTCGAGGCATTGAATAGTCCAGGTCGCTGAACAGGCATATTGAGAGCAACGCATGGATAATCGTCAGAAAACTTTGCATGGCCCGGGAATCTATTACTTCCGGCTGACCGGAGCCCGACAGCAAGCGATATTCCGTTCTGTCTTCGAGTACGACTATGCCGCCAAGCTGCTGAGTAATGTCGAGGGCTCTACACTTCTCGCCTACGTATTCTTTGATCACGAGATTCATTGCGTACTTGACTGTCAGCGTGACTGGCCCGGCATAATCGATGACATCCGAGATGAATTCACCGACCAACATGAACGCCTCTGGGAGGCCCACAAGGCAGTCATTTCAGAAGAGGTCAGTCCGGTTCTCGTTGACGAGCAGGCGTGTCTCGCTGATCTCATCATTACCCTACACCAGCTACCTGTCAGCAGAAGCCTGGTGCCCGACGCCAGCATGTATTCGTGGAGCAGTGATCATCACTATCGCTCACTGAACCCTCCAGCCTGGATCGACTGTGGACGCATGCTCAATCAGGTCTGTCAGACCCGGCACAATCGCTCGCTGCGCTACGAGTCACTTATGAATACACCGCACGTGACGCAGCTCAATCTCAATGAAAGCAACCACCCGGAATTTCTTCTGTTTGGTCGCCCCGCATTGGCTGAGAAACAGCAGGCACGCGCTGAAATGAATCAACCCGGACGCAGCGCAAATGAACTGAAGCGACTGAGGGACGACGCCCTGCAACTCATCGCCGGCCGCTTTGGGATTACACTGGAATCATTGCAGGACTCATCGTTCAGACGACAGTACCAGCGCCTGATGCCGTTGGTCGCCTGGTTACTGGAAAAACGCCAGCTCAGCAATGAAACCATTGCTGAGCTGCTGGACGAAGATGAAGGCACCATTCCGTTTTGGTTGCGAGGGATTCCCGCAGATCACCCCCAGTCGCTTCTCGATAAACTGAGTGCGCTCTGGTCGCCTGCGGATTCACCCAGTGCGTCTCCACAAAACCAACTTCCCGCTGATACTCCGACTGATGATGCCTCCGCCGACAGCGAAGAAAACGGTTCCATTACCCCCGCTGACACTGCGGAAGACGCCGACAAGCCAGAAAGTAAGGACGTTGTGAATCAGTAGTCATATAATCGGATTATGACGAATATTGAGATTCATCCTCCCCAGAGTTCCACCGAGCGCCAGCGTATTGTAGTCGCGGGTCTTGGTGCTCTGGGCACCCTGATAGCATGGCACTGTCGCTTTGAGGCGCTCTTTACGCACAACCGCCAGCAACAGACAGAGTTCTCTTTACAAACATCCGCCAGCGCCTCAGATACCCCTCCCAAGGTCGACACGTTTTCCGCTCCCCTCTGGCGTGGCGAAGAGGCCGACTGGCTGATTGTTACAACCAAGGCAGCTGCAACATTAGAGATTTTAAGTGATCTTAAAGATCACCTTAAAAACACTTCCCGGATTCTTCTGCTTCAGAACGGAATGGGTCAGCAGGAAGAAGCCTCTGCGTGGTTGGAACAGAATGGAATCAACGCTGAACTCTGGATAGCCTCATCCACAGAAGGCGCCTACAAGGCGGATAACGGAACCGTTATCTACGCTGGCAAGGGGCAGACAGTGGCAGGACGCTGGCAGCTGTCAGGAGACATTGGAGCGGCTCAACTCCCACCCGCCATGAAGTTGGCCACCGATATAAAACAGGTCCTGCACGAGAAGCTGGCCATCAATGCCATCATCAATCCACTGACTGCACACTATCGCTGTCGTAATGGTGAACTGCTGACCAGTTCAGAAAAGCGTAGCGACTTCAACGCCCTCAGTATTGAAGTAGCGACGCTATTTAAAGAACTGAACTGGAAAACCGGTTTCGATATTCAGCAACAGGCAGCAAAAGTGGCTGAAGCAACGGCTCAGAATCAATCGTCAACCTTTCAGGATGTATTGCATCAGCGCCGAACTGAGTTACCTTATATCTGTGGGTACTTACTGCAGCATGCAAGGAAAAATGGACTGAATGCACCGCTGACAGAAAGTCTGTACCAATCAATTTCTGCCCTGGAGGCAGCATGGTAATGCGCAGAAAAGGAAGCCGATTCATATGATGTTGGCGCGACAGAAATCGATGCTCGCCATGGTACTGGTTTGTTCAGGCATCATCCTGGTCGCAACCCTCGCATACGTTATTGCCGCTGAACGCATTGGCCGCGAACATCTGGCGCCTGACCTGTCACGCACCATGGGGCATATCATTGAAGCCCAA
>NZ_DDKU01000014.1:0-18687 GCF_002339775.1 Thalassolituus sp. UBA2590 | reverse complement strand
GTGGGGCATATCATTGAACCCCAAATGGCTGCCTCTCCCGGTAAGCTGCAAGCCGTACAGACCACCCTGTATCACATGGCGCAGCACTATCAGATTCAGGAAGCTGGACTTTATAACGAGCGCGGAGAACGTCTGGCGCACAGTCACTCAGGCGAAGGCCCCACGCTTCTGGCGCCCAATCTGTATACTCAACCTCTCCCTGAAGACTATTTTAACTACCACTTTGCCATTCTCGGAGACGAGTTCGATTTATTCATCAGGAACGATGTTTCCTTGCCAGGCTTCTTTTACATGGACACCCTGAGCACCAGCCTGGTTACCGTTACCTTATCAGCGATGCTCGTATTTATGTTGTACCTGATAACCCGGCAATGGCAGCAGACCCCCTACATGCATTTGCTTGAAGACATCCGGGAAGCCAACACCCGCGACGACGATGGTCGCATTACCCTGAAACTCAGAGACCCTGATCTTCACCCTCTGATCGAGGCGTTGAACGATCTTTTCTGGCGCCGCAATCAACGCACTCAGCATCTGAAAACAGCTCATCAGCAAGCAGAACATGCCCGTTTACGCGCAACACGATTATCGACGGAAACCCGCCAGATGAACGAAAACCTGGCGAAAGAGGTCTCCGTCCGCCGAAGTATTGAAGTGCAGCTGAAAAACACTCAGACACTGCTCGACGGTATCCTGAACGCCATGCCAACCGCCCTGTTCGCGCTTGATTCCCGTAATCGTATCGTTCAGTGTAATGAGCAGGCTGGTGACTGGTTGAACATGGAGTATTCACAACTCAACGGCCTGCCTCTGGCGCAACTGATACCAGAACTTGGCAAACTGAACCTGATGCCGGCCACTCCCGGCGAAACACCTCACATGGTGAAATCTGAACGCGTCAAAATACGCTTTGCAGAAAAAGTTCTGGTCACAGACGTACTCGCTTATCCTCTGCATAGCGGGCAGCAGGCACGGTTGGTAATACGTATCGACGATGTGTCTCAACGCCAGCGTATGGAAGAAGTCATGGTACAGACCGAAAAAATGATGACGGTCGGTGGGTTGGCTGCCGGCATGGCCCACGAAATTAATAATCCGCTTGGGGCCATTCTGCAAAACCTGCAGAATACACGACGTCGCTTAGATCCGAGCCTGGCTGCGAACCAGCGCCTTGCTGACGAACTCGGGTTAAGTATGGAGCTTCTGAATCAGTACCTAACAGGAAGAGGCATTGATCAGTTCTTTGACCATATTCAGAACGCTGGTGAACGCGCGGCACGTATTGTTGCCAATATGCTGCAATTTTCCCGTAACGATCACCTCCAGAAACGCGACATCGGCATCACTGAACTCATTAATACCACACTGAATATCGCCCACAACGACCTGTCGCTGAAACATATCGATCTCGACATCGACAAAGCTGCCGGCGATGCTCAGATACACTGCGTCCCCAGTGAAATAGAACAGGTACTACTCAACTTACTGCGCAATGCACAGCAGGCACTGGAAGAATATAATGGTGGTGAGGGCTGGCACCCTAAAGTTCGAATCAGAGCCAGTCGCCAGAACAACATGACCTGCCTCGAAATTGAGGACAACGGCCCCGGCATTCCGTCTGATGTCGCACCGCATATTTTCGAACCCTTCTATACAACCAAAGAAGTCGGAGACGGCACAGGACTTGGGTTGTCGGTATCGTATTTTATCGTTACATCACACCATCAGGGGCGCCTCCGTTATCAGCGCAGTTCGCTTGGCGGAGCCTGCTTTGTGTTGTGCCTTCCCGCCGAAGAAAACGGATGACCAACCTGCCCTCAACTTGACCAAACCGGTCACCACGAGTACTCTGCCTCGCAATTCAGGTGCCTCTGTCCACCAGACAGAAGTTAAACGGGAAGACTGGTGAGTTTCACAACAAACCCAGCGCTGCCCCCGCAACGGTGATCGACCAGGTATTGATACAACGCCACTGTGCATAGCATGGGAAGGCATCAATGCCGGAAATCCTTTGAACTTCAGGGTTTCAGTCGTCAGCCCGGATACCGGCCTGAATCCGAACCAACAGTATTGCGGTGGGCGATACAGGTGCTAAGTGAGCTCCAGGGCTCTCCTTCGCCTATTCTTTCCCGCCGACTGGTTGCCCATTAAAACCATTCGGAATCATGATGAAAAAATCACTCCTTACTGCGGCCGTACTTATGACCGCCACAGTGTCATACGCAGAAAACACCCTGGACGATGTCGTCACTGTCGCTAACCGCATTGCAGCACCTTCCATCAATAGTGCACAAATCGTTGTAGTGGATCGTGACGATATAGAGACGTCAGGTGCCAACAACCTGTACTCTTTACTGGCGAGCAAAGCTGGCTTCCAGTTTTCAAAAACAGGAGGAGTACCTCACTCTTCGAACCTCTATATCAATGGTCTCGATGGCAAGCAGGTACTATTTCTGGTGAATGGGCAGCGTGTCGGAAGTGCCACTTCCGGTACCACAGAAGTCCAGTTAATTGCGCTGGAGCAGATCGAACGTATCGAAATTATTAAAGGCAGCCGCAGTGCTATATATGGTGCGGATGCGCAAGCCGGTGTCGTCAATATCATCACACGTCTCGATACCTCACTGAACGAAGTGGCTGCAACAGTTGGCACCAACCAGACGAAAGCTGTCTCACTGCGTACACGTCACCAGTTTGGCGATGTCGACACCTACCTGAATTTAAACCATGATCGTTCAGCTGGTTACGACATTAATAACGACACAGAGAATGATCGCGATGGCTACGAGCGTAACGGTCTGAATGCCGGTGTCGGTTATGCAATCTCGGAACAGCAGAGCGTAAATTTTGATGCTCAGGTGAACCGCGGATCTTACGACTACGACAACAGCTTTGGCGGTACTGACGAAGCCGACTTCGATAATCGCGCTATGAACCTCGGCTACACATTGAATACTGACGGCCTGCTGCTGAATGCCAGAGCCGGTCGAGGCTACGATCGTAGCTGGAACTACGGTAACGGTGTTACTCGCAGCGGCGATGCTCAGTTGTTTGGTAGCCGCAAAGATGTTGCAGAAATCACGGCCCTTATTGGTCTGACTGAACATGTCAGCCTGCTGGCTGCTGCTGATACTCGCTTGGTTAAACTACTCACGCGTCCTGTTGAGTACGACACAGACAACGAGCGCAACCATGGCGGATTACTTGGAGTTCGTTACAGCAGCGATAGCTTGGCCGCTGAAATTGGCGCTCGCATCGACGACAACAGCAACTACGGCCGCTTCCGCTCGTTTAACACCTCTGTTGCCTTCTATCTGACCGACAACCAGGAACTGGCTTTCGGACAGGCTACAGCCTTCCGCGCTCCTACGTTTAACGACCTCTACTATCCAGCAAGCGACTTCGGCGATTACTCAAACGAAGATCTGAAGGCGGAAACATCACGCATCTGGTCGGTCGATTACACAGCCGCATACGATAATTTTGCAGCTGGCGGTTCTGTCACAGTGAGTGGTCAGCGCAGCCTGTTTAACAATCAGATCGTATCAAACAGTGCGTTTTATCCAGTTAACCTAGGTGAAAGCTACGTTAATTTTGCGAGCGTAACCTGGGCTCAGAACTGGGATGACGCGTGGAACAGTGAGCTGATTCAAGAGTGGACCGAAGCTCGGAATCAAGACACTGGAAATCTGATTGAGCGTCGTCCAATTCGTGCAACCAAGCTCAATGTACGTTGGACTTCGGGCAAGCTATCGAGTGCACTTGAGAGCCAGTACCGAGGCCAGGCACCATCGAGATCCGGCGGCTATATCGCTCCGTTCGTTCTGCTCAACCTCAGTGCAACCTGGGAGGCTTTCCAGGACTTCAGTTTGACTGCTCGCATCGAGAACCTGACCGATCGAGAGTACGAAACTGTACCTGGTTATGAAGCACAGGGACGCTATGCTCAGCTCACTGGACGCTATAGTTTCTGATCCAATGAGCGCCCGGGCAGTCCGCCCGGGTATTTAGTTTAGATTTGGATTCCAGAAACAAAAAAGCCCGCATCAAGCGGGCTTATTTGCGTTACGTATACCGGATCAAATATCCGGCTCTGTAAGCGGTGTTTACTCAGCTGGTGCTGCTTCTTCAAGCAGAGTCTTCAGCTCACCTTTTTCGTACATTTCAGTGACGATATCACAACCACCGATCAGCTCACCTTTTACCCACAGCTGCGGGAAGGTCGGCCAGTTGCCGTACTTAGGCAGATTCGCACGAATGTCCTGGTTAGACAGCACATCAACGTACGCAAACTTCTGACCGCAATCCATAACCGCTTGTACTGTACGGGCAGAGAAGCCACACAGTGGCTGGTTCGGTGAACCTTTCATGTACAGAAGGATGTCGTTGTTTTCGATCTGATCTTTAATGACCTGCATGATATCCATAGCGTCTGTCTCTCACTGTTCGTATTAACTGAAACTGGCGGCAGTCTACCATAATCCCGACCATGATGCTCAGGTATGAAGTTGCCAGCGCAGATCAGGCACCAGATCAGTTGCGGGCTGGGATGGAGGTCTCAGCCTGAGACAACTGCTGTGCAAACACACGCTCGTCAGGATCAAGGACCGCCGTTACTTCTTTGCCTTTCAGACTGCTGAAAATAACGCGGTATGCAAGTACGGCTTTGACGTAGTCACGGGTCTCACGATACGGGATGCTTTCAATAAACTGGTCGTAAGCCACCGGCGCGTCTTTCAGCCAGCGATCGACCTTGTGTGGGCCAGCATTGTAGCCGGCCAGAGCTGCAATCAGGTTCCCCTGATAACGCTCCAGTAGAGAGCGAACATAGTAACTGCCCAGCGGGATGTTGGTGCGATAGTCCATCAGGTCTTCATTGACGTCATGTAAAACCAGATTCTTCTCTCTGGCTACCTGCTTCGCGGTCGCCGGCATGATCTGCATCAGACCGCGCGCACCAACAGGAGAGCGGGCATGAGGGTTGAAGGCGCTCTCTCGCCGGGCGATTGACATCAACAAGGAAGGGTCGAGGTCATACTCTTCTGCCCAACGGCTGAACTCATCCTGATACGCCAGCGGGAAGCGATGCTCCAGCAAGTTCCAGTGGCGTCCTGAAATCGTCGCCTGCACTGCCAATGCTGGCCAGCCATTCTGCTTCGCCAGCTCGGCATACACAGGCGTATCAGAAGGATGACGCAGCAGAGTGAAATTCCATTCATCGGCCGCCAGCCCTTCTTCACCGATAGCCCAGAGAGCACGAATACGGGCAATAGCTGGTGAATCAGCAACGGCTTCGAGCTGCCCTTCCTGCAGACTGGTCTTTGTCTGTTTCAGCTCATAAGGCAGAGCGAGTTTTTCTGCTGCAAGAAAGCCATAAAATTCGCGGGCCGAGGCGGCTTTCGTGTAGGCGTGATGAGCAGCTTCAGATTGCCCAAGCGCTTCCAGTGCGCGACCACGCCAGTACATGTGGTATCCAGATTCTCTTTCACTGCCCTGCACTTTATCAGTCCAGGCCAGCACGGCGTCCCAGTCAGACTGGGCGATCGCTTCACGAAGTACGGGGCCAATAAGGTTGCCATCGCCCAGGTCGGACAGGAGCTGGTCGACGATATCAGGACGCTCCTCCGCATCGAACTTGTAACTGCGGGCAGCTAACATATTCCCGAGGCGCGCGAGCTGCGCTTCACTCAGCACTCCCGCTTCGGACAGTTGCGGATAAAGCTCGGCAACGTCCGCGGGTTTGCGACGCACCAGATAAGCAAGCACTGCGTATCCCATATCACTGCGCTCTACGCCGTCAGGAAAGGTTTTATCCAGCGTCAGGAGCCTCTCTGGTGACGAACGCAACTGGCGAAAAGTACTTGAGGCAACCTTCCATTCTGCTGGCAACTTACGCAGCAGGTAATCAGATAAGCTTCGGTTACCAGCCTGCAGTGCCAGAACAGCGCGCTGCCAGATCGCCTGCTCATTAATTTCGCCACGGCTCAGCATGGCTTTGAACAGGTCATCGCATTGCTCAGGGCGCGAGCTTCCGCTAAGCCACAACTGACGACCGCCATCGAAAGCTGCCGCCTGATCTTTAATCAGTTTCGCCCGGTAATAAATGCAGCGCCCCGGGGCATCAGCCGGTGCGTATTCATTCAGAGAAAGAACTTCGTCCCATTTACGGGCAGCACCGTAGGTCAGTGTTGCATGGCGTACAATCCAGCGTGAAAGAGGCGAATCCGCATTTTCAGTAGCGTAGGCTCTGACATCCGCAGCAGATACATCAGGCAGGTTACGCTTGATACGATGGTATTCAATATAAGGGGCGAGCACATGATCCGATGCGTTCTCAGAAACCTTATTCCACTGCCCCTGACGAGCAGCTTCCAGAGACGTTCTGAACTCCGCATCCGATAACGCAGACGCAGTGATACTGAGTAGCCCCAGAAACAGGCCAGTGACAACTTGCAGATACGTTTTACTCATCGGCTTCGCAAAGACCCCGAAAAGAGATTGTCTGTACAGGTTAGTTCTTATATTCCAGAAAGACACAATACCAATGGTAATCTGGCACAACCCGCACCGCTGGTTACTTTCTGTTACTGACACTACCGGAGTTTGGCTCAAAATAACACCAATTTACAGTTCTCTTCACCGTATAGTGCAGGCTGTTTCTCAACTTGGTCATTCACAGGAGCCAACCATGAACGCCAGCCAGACCCTCGGACAGCCACTTACGCTTCCAAACGGCAGTGTTGTACCGAATCGTTTCGCGAAATCTGCTTTAAGTGAAACTCTGGGTAGCGTCGACCTGCGTGTGACCAAAGCACTACCGAAACTCTACCAGCGCTGGGCCGAAGGTGGTACCGGCCTGAGCTTTACCGGCAACGTTATGATCGACCGTCGTCACCTGGGTGAGCCTAACAATGTCGTTCTGGAAGACGATCGCGATATGGATATGCTCAAAGCATGGGCAGCGGCGGCGAAGTCTCAGGGTGGACTTGTCTGGATGCAGCTCAACCATCCAGGGAAGCAGACACCGAAGATGCTTAATAAAGATCCGATGTCACCGAGTGCCATTCCATTTCGCAAAGAGATGCAGGCCTTCTTCGGTACGCCGCGAGCGATGACCGAAGACGACATTCAGGATTGCATCAAGCGCTTCGCTAATGCCGCTGCACTAGCCAAACAAGCCGGGTTCGACGGCGTTCAGATTCACGGCGCACATGGTTACCTGGTCAGCCAGTTTCTGTCCCCTCACCATAACCAACGTGAAGACCACTGGGGCGGCTCGATAGAAAACCGTATGCGCTTTGTTGTCGAAGTCTACAAAGCGATGCGTGATGCGACAGGAAAAGATTTCAGCATCGGCATTAAAATGAACTCCGCAGACTTTCAACGTGGTGGCTTTGATGAGAATGATGCAGCGACCGTTGCAACCACCCTCGCTGGACTGGGTATTGATCTGATTGAAATTTCAGGCGGCACTTACGAAACACCCGCGATGGCTCAGGGCAGCGAGCATCACAACAAAAAGCTGGGTAAAGACGAGCCAGTCAAAGAATCTACTAAGCTGCGCGAAGCCTACTTCCTTGAGTTCGCCGAAATGCTGCGCAATAAAGTGGATGTTCCTCTGATGGTCACCGGAGGATTTCGCACATCAGAAGGCATGGCTGCTGCCGTAGAATCTGGCGCATGCGATCTCGTTGGCCTCGGACGCCCACTGTGCGTTGAGCCCGATCTGGTAAAACGTATTCTGAGCGGTGAAGATTTCACCAGCGTGGTGCGTCCTATCAAAACCGGTGTCAAAATGATCGACAAAATGGCTCTGATGGAAGTCTCCTGGTACGAACGCCAGTTGCATCGCATGGGCAAAGGAAAAGCACCACGTCGTCAGGATCAGGGCTTCTGGTCATTGGTCGACGTGCTCTGGCTGATGACCTACCGTGGCCTGTTTAACCGCGTTGGTCGTCTACGGGCCTGATACAGGAATATACCGATGAAAGTACTGCTCAACCGCTTAAAAGCCGCTTACGTTTCTATCTATATGACCGTTGCTTCTGTGATCGCGGCCTATGCGGCCTGGCAGCTGCTGCAAGGTCATGATGTTCTGACGTGGGCTGGCGTGCTCTTATCGGCCGCACCCATGGCACTGGTTATCGGATTTTTAATGGTCAAACCTGTGATGGCTCGCACCAATGCAGATCTGCCCGAGGCCCATGTGCCGATTGCCGCTGGCGTCGCTCTGACTGCGTGGGGCTCATCAGGCGACAGCTGGCTTCCACTGAGCCTAGCCCTGATCAGCTACGTAGGTTTTCTTTTATACGTCTACTGGTACTCCCGCTACGGCCGCCTGAAGAGCGAGTCGCTCACGGTGGGCAAGCCTCTGCCAGCATTCACGCTCACCGACAAACAAGGAACTGTTGTCTGGACCCATGAAACAGATAACTATCGTGTACGCCCCGAACCAGAGACCTTTCTCGAGGTTATCCGGGCGATTTAACCTCGCCCGAACGCCGTAGCGTTTTACAACGTCGTGCTCTCTACTGCCAGGTTAATTACTGTATAGTGGGGAGCCTGTTTCAAGTCGCTATGGATTCGCTATGCCACGCCAGGTTGTGACCACCGCTCTACTTATCACTGCTCTACTCAGCGCGCTTCTTTCGGGCTGTGTCACCGTTTCTCCTGAACGCAAAAACGAGGTGGCCGAAAAGCTTGGCTGGGTAACTGGCAGCTGCCTCGCCATCCACAACGAAAATCTGAAAATAGGCGATGAGTTCACTCTGCACCAGGTCTCTGATGAGGAACATAGCCGCTCGATAACCGTTATTTCAAGAGCCACCTCGTCCGAGCAGTGTAAGCCTCTGCAAAAAGACCGCCGCTTCGTAAACCAACTTACCGATGCTACTTTTTACTACGTGAACGCAGAAGAGCTCCCTGAGCTGGCAGTCGCCAGCATCAAAGGGTATTCCACACGTGGCATTAAATTCCGCGCCTGTTACAGCAATCAGGCTGTGCAGTTTTTTGCGTTCAAAGGCGAAAAACAGATTTGGCAAGGCTACTACTTCGTCGCCGCCCAAGTGCCGGAAACCTGCCGCGGGTCACGTTAAGAACTGCTTTGGCTATTCCAACCACCACCACCCGGTGTATGGATGCAAAAGGTATCGCCCGCCGCTACGTCCATCGCGGCGCAACCTTCCAGCCAGTCTATCTGGCCAGTATGACGTAGTACGAAGTTGAGACCGGTTTTGCCTTCACCAGCACCATTCAATGCAAACGTAGGCACCGAACGATGGCCACTGATGATGTTGGCGGTCATGGGTTCAAGGAAGCGAATATGACGCTCAACGCCATTTCCACCAGCATGATCTCCGCGGCCGCCACTTAGCTGGCGAACATGAAAGACGTCGAGTACAACGGGGTAGCGCTGCTCCAGAATTTCAGGGTCTGTAAGGCGGGAGTTGGTCATGTGCGTATGCACTGCATTTGCCCCCGCCCCGTCTTCTGTTGCTCCCGCTCCACCGCACAGTGTTTCGTAATATTGATAGCGCTCATTACCGAACGTAAAATTATTATTGGTTCCCTGCCCGCCAGCCATCAAACCAAGCGCCCCCATTAAACAATCCACCAGGTATTGAGCTGTCTCGACATTGCCTGATACCACAGCAGCCGGATATTCCGGCGCAATAATCGACGCGTCAGGTACTCTGATTTCCAATGGTCGGAAAAACCCTGCATTCAGAGGCATCTGCTTATTAACGAGTACGCGGAAACTGTAGAGAACAGCCGCCTTAACCACCGACGTCGGTGCATTAAAGTTGCCAGGGTGCATTGGCTGGCCTTTGCGATATCCGGTGCCTTTAAAATCAATCAATGCGGTGCGATTTTTATTATCAACATCGACCGAGACTTTAAAGCGCGTCCCATCGTCCATGTCATAGCTGAAACTTCCCGATGGCAAATCAGCCAGGCAATCCCGCAATGTCTGTTCAGCGTTGTCCTGCACATAGATCATGTAGGAATGAACCATCGCTGCTCCATACTGCTGACAAAGTCGCTTCAGTTCTTCTGCGCCTTTTTCACAGGCCGCCAGCTGAGCCATCAGATCGGCAATATTCTGATCCGGGTTACGGGCTGGATATTTTGCAGATAAAAGTACTTCACGAAGTGCAGACTCCTGGAATACTCCGCTTCGCATAAGCACCAGGTTATCTAACAGTACACCTTCCTCTTCGATATGCTGACTGTAAGCGGGCATAGAGCCCGGTGTAATGCCTCCAATATCAGCATGGTGACCGCGTGCCGCGACGAAAAAGTCAGCGCATTCACCCTGGTCAATAAATACGGGTTTCACCACAGTCACGTCCGGCAAGTGAGTACCACCGTTGTATGGGGTATTTAATACGAAGGCATCACCCGGCTGCATATCTTTATGCTCACGCATCACGACATGAATACTTTCACTCATGGAACCCAAATGAACGGGAATATGTGGTGCATTGGCCACCAGCTCGCCCTGACGATCAAAGACAGCGCACGAAAAATCGAGACGCTCTTTAATGTTCACGCTGCTGGCTGTTTTTTCGAGGACAAAACCCATTTGTTCAGCGACTGACATAAACAGGTGATTAAATATCTCAAGCGTCACTGGGTCGTAGTTTGCTGCAGTTTTCTTAATTTCAGGCGCGTTAATCGCCTCTTCCTGAACTGCTTTTTCGTTGATTCGTTTTTCAAGAACAAGCGCGCCGCTTGCCAGTACTTCGAGCTGCCAGCCTGGCTCAATAAAGTGTGTTGAGTTCTGATCAGTCAGCAGTAGTGGGCCCTTCCCGATAAAGCCCACAGGCAAATCAGAGCGGTCGTAAACATCCACCTGACGCCAACGCCCCTGAACATATAACTGAATCGCTGAGCGTGTTTTCACATCGTCAGCAGATACGTCAGGTAAGCTAGCTTCAGGCAGTGTCTCGCCGCTTACAGTGACCTCTACTTGCAGCGCATCAAGTAGTAGCGCTTTTTCTGGATATATGAACCCAAACAATTGTTTGTGCTGTATTTCAAACGCCTTTTTAGCCTCCACCGCATTTTGCCAATCGACCAGCAGTGGCGTATCCGAGCCTTCGTATCTCAGGTAAACACGAACCGTGTAGTCCCCGTCCAACGGGCTCGTAGCCAAAAGTTTTTTTACGCGAACATTAAGCTCGGCTTCAGCGATAGACAATTCTTTCTCAACCGCCTCTTCACCCAGCCAGCGCTGATCGGCGATGCCAATACCGTAGGCCGATAGAACCCCGGCCATCGGGTGCAGGTAGACCTTACTGACTCCGAGTGCCGCGGCCACAGAACACGCATGCTGACCACCTGCTCCGCCAAACGCACTAAGGACGTAATTCTGTACGTCATAACCACGCTGCACTGAGATTTTCTTTACCGCCCCCGCCATATTCTCTACAGCGATACTGAGGAACCCTTCGGCGAGCTGTTCTGGTGTCCAGGGTTGCCCTGTTGCTCTCTCAACCTGCTGCGCCAGTTCAGAGAACTTTTCCTGTACTGTATTCAGATCCAGCGGCTGGTTCTGCTGAGGGCCAAACACGGACGGAAAGAACTCTGAGTTAACCCGGCCAAGCAACAGATTGCAGTCAGTAACAGTTAATGGGCCGCCGTTGCGGTAACAAGCTGGGCCCGGGTAGGCACCGGCAGACTCGGGGCCGACCTGCAGTCGACCATCGGCAAAGCGAACGACGGATCCCCCACCGGCCGCGACCGTATGAATATTCATCATAGGGACGCGTAAACGTACACCGTTCACAACGGTTTCGGTTTCCCGCTCAAGTGTCCCAGCGTAGTGGCTGACATCGGTGGACGTCCCGCCCATATCAAACCCGACGATGCGATCAAAACCATCCGCCTCAGCGGTTCGCACCATGCCGACAACACCGCCCGCAGGCCCGGACAGAATGGCATCGCGCCCCTGAAATAATTCCGCTTTAGTAAGCCCCCCGTTAGACTGCATAAACTCCAGATCCACGGTCTGAGAAGCTGACAAAGCGTCGGCAACCTGATTGACATAGCGACGCAGAATAGGCGAAAGATAAGCATCCGCGACCGTTGTCTGACCACGCGGGACAATTTTCACCAAAGGGCTGACTTCATGACTGAGTGAGATCTGTGAGAAACCAATGTGCTGGGCTATTTCCCGTATGCGTTTCTCATGCGCTGGGTGGCGATACGCATGCATAAGAACAACGGCAACGCACCGGAAGCCTTGATCATAGGCTTCCTGAAGCTGAACCAGTGTAGCCTCTTCATCCAGCGCATAGTCCACTGTTCCATCCGCGCGAACCCGTTCAGGCACTTCATACACACGGTCGTAGAGAGGCTCAGGCAAATCAATATGGGTCGCGAAAATATCAGGGCGAGTCTGATAACCAATATCCAGCTGATCCCGGAGACCCTTACTGATCAAAAGAACCGTCGGCTCTCCTTTGCGCTCAAGCAGAGCATTGGTCGCGACAGTCGTGCCCATACGCACTGACGAAATATCGGTCGGTAAATCCGGATGGCGAGCCTGAAGACGCTGAATCCCTTCAACGGCAGCGTCTGCATAATGATCAGGATTCTCTGACAGGAGTTTATACGTCAGCACCTGCTGATCTGGCGTCAACGCGACAATATCGGTGAAGGTACCGCCCCGGTCGACCCAGAACTGCCAATGTGTCTGCTGTGAAGCTGATGCCATGATCCGCGCTGCCCCTGAAATTCTTAAACAGCGCGGATGATACCATCAGGGCATATTCGCAACCCAGCGTGCGACGGCCCTGAGATCTTCATCGCTCAGATTTCCGACGACGGCAGTCATCGGAGAGTTCTTTCTCGACTCATCACCCTGCTTGAATTTCAGCAGTGTTTTCTCAAGAAATTCATAGGGCTGACCCGCAATGCGGGGATACGTATGACTGCCGTGTCCCTTATCTCCATGACAAGCAAAGCACAGCGATTGGTATACCTGCTGGCCCTTCATGTCGGGCTCGGGCCGGTTATCACGAGGAATCACTGGCTTATCTGAAAAGTACACGGCCACCGCGACGCGCTCGTCGGCGCTCAGAATTTCTGCCAGTTTACTCATCACGTAGTTTTTACGTGTGCCTGAGGCGAATTTCTCAAACTGAGTAAAAAGATAAGCAGGGTTCTGGCTGGCGAGATTCGGCACGTAATCACGTACAGAGTTACCGTTTTTGCCATGGCAACGAAAGCAGAACTGCGCGCGCTCCTGCCCTTCTGCATTGGCCTTCTGGCGGGCCTCTGGGTCGGCAACGATGTTATCAAACCGCTGCAGCAACTCGGTCGTATGTTCCGGATCTTTTACTGCCAGCGTTTCCGCAGTCGCCGTGGCTGAAAAAGGCGCCAGCAGCAACAAAGACAGGACACAAAGGCTGAAATTGATAAAACGAATATTCATAGAGAATGACAACTCTTTCCGGCATAACGATCGTAAGCGCCGACCATACTCAAGGCCGCCAGCTTATGGCCAGCGGCAAACAATAACTAAGTGTCTATTTCTCGCTGAAAACTGATTCAGATCAGTATTTACGAAAGCTGTTTCACATCGGAGAAAATAAACGTGCTGTGTGTGCTACGCACTCTGAGTTATCGAAACAAAAGGTCATAGGCAGTTCGCTTTTCAGCGGCGTTTTCAAGCCGAATAACATCAGATGAAGACCACCTGGCTCCAGAGTTACGCTCTCGCCTGCCGGTACTTCGAGCGATTCGATCTGACGCATTTTCATAACACCGTTTTCATGCAGGTGAGTGTGGATCTCTATCGAGCTGGCCCACGGAGCAGAGACCGACACCAGCCGCTGTGCTTGATCACTGGTGTTAGTCAGTGTCATAAAGGCTGCACTCATGCTCCGACCCGGAACGGGTTCACGAACATAAGGATCGTGGACAAGTACAGACTCCGCCGTAGCGGAAAATGAAGCAACGGTGAGGAGAACAGATCCACACACACGTTTCAGACAGAATTTCATAGCAGACAGCCTTAATTGCAACCAATATCACCTTTCTGCCCGCACGGGGCAGAAGGTGCATCAGGATACGGCATTTGCTTCAGTTTTCAGAGCGGCAGATTGTCGCACAGATGACTGAAGGTCACACTGTTGGGCGCCAGCTCACGGCATCTTCCAGGCTGTCGAGAGGTCGGGTGAAGTAGTAACCACCCAGACCATCGACACCAGTCTGGCGAACTGCATTGACGTCTGGTGCCTCTTCCAGCCCTTCCGCGAGCACCAACAGATCCAGGTTATGGGCAATCTGTACCATACTCTGGATGTAGAACTTATGATCCTGAGCCAGGTGAACACCCCGGTTAAAGCTCCCATCAATACGAACATACGCCAGAGGTAAGCGCTGCAGGTACGCGAACGCCATAGTACCGGTACCGACCTGATCAATACCCACATCAACACCAAACGGCTGAAGCTTAAGTGCAAGTCGGGCTATCGCGTGTTCTGCGGAATACAGAGCAAACTCAGGTACCTCAAGCGCGATACGGCGGGCCTGCTGAGGATAACGTGCAAGAAGCTCCGCCAAAGACTGATGAAAACTCTCATCCAGCACCGAGGCAGGCGACAGGTTGATGCAGAAGCGAACCGGCTCGGCGTCTTTATCGAGGTCATCCATTGAGTGAAACACTTTCTCGATCACTACCAGGTCGAAACGCGCGGCCAGTCGATGCTGTTCAACCATCGGCCAGAAGCGGGCCGCAGATAACGTCTGCCCTTGCCAGCTGACACGACTGAAAACCTCTACCTGGAGCAGTTTCTGATCGTGGTTAGAAATAACAGGCAGGTATTGCAGCTGAATACTCTGCTCTTCGAGCACGGTATTCAACAAGGTACGCCACTCACCGGCGGTCCATTCATCAAACTCAGAATCACTACGCTGGTATAACTGATACTTAGCGGTCGGCTGACGCTGCGCCTGACGTAATGCAGCATCAGCGCGGCTGAAGGCATCCACAGGATCATCCTGATCCCCTTGCAGGAACACGGCGCCCATGTGGAAACAGAGCTCATTTCGTTGAGACAGGGCCGACACGCTCATCAGACTGAACGCCTGCTGCACAATATCGTCGGCCTGCGTACGATCGGCACAAGGCACAAACAGAGAGAAATCAGCACCAGCGCGACGGCCCAGCAGACTGTGCGGATAATCTGTTCGCCATTGCTCAAGCGACTTACCCAACAAAGCCAGAAGATCATCACCGGCCTGACGACCGGCATTCAGGTTGAATTCAGTAAAGTTCTGAATCTGCATAATGACAAGCACACCACTGTGTTCATCATCGCGTGAAAGAATGTGACCAAACTGCTGATCAAAGCCCCGACGGTTAAGCAGGCCAGTCGGCGCATCGAGGTATGACTCTTCGCGCAGGCGCTCGGTCATTTCTGCCTGTTCGGCAAAAATCGCCTGAAGCTTACGTACCATCTTATTCATGGCTTCCACGACGCGACGCAGTTCACGCGCGCGCGGTATGTTTTCCTGTACCTGAAGATCACGTTCAGATATTGCCAGCGCCTGTTTCTCTACGCGCACGAGTGACCGGAACAACAGCCGCAACAGCAGTTGCAGTGCCACCAGAGCAATCAGAAGCACCCAGGCAAACCAGATCATTTCTGCGCTGATCATGTTCCACAGGTCACGATACGCAAAGTCTGCATGACTGATCACAGTCACAGTCCCGAGGCGCTGCCAGCCACGGGTAACATCGGCTTCGGCCGGAATAAGCTCAAGCGGCACCAGTTTCTGGAACCATTCAGGCGCACCGCCGCTGCTGAAAGCCTCGCGCGCACGGCGATGAAGAGTTTCACCATCCGTCCGGGCAAAAGTGATGTCTTCGAAGAAGCCACGATCAAACAGTACGTCCATCAGGCGGGTCTGTTGCACCGAGTCTTCTGCATCAATCTGCGACATAGACAACGCCAGCGAGGTAGCCGCGTCGTACGCACGCCCGTTGAGTTGTTGCTCAAAATAATCACGCCCGTTGATCACGGTAACGACCAGGTTTCCTGCCAGCAACACGACGACCAGCAGACTGGCGAGTAGAGAGAATTGTTGTCTGAGTGTCATGAGCTTATAAGTCCATACCTAGGTTATTCATCCGGACACGCAGGTCCGTCCACAAATCGAGTTTGTTGGGGTCTCCCAACAGTATCCCCTGCCCCTTCATCTTGTCGAGCCACATTCCATTCGCATTGAAGCTGTAAACCGGATCGAGATCTGGGCGTTTACTGGCCGGGCGTATCTGATTAATCAGATTATCAAGCACCAGAGGGATCGCATCCGGGGTGGGGAAATACGTCAGCACCATGTGAGCCTGATTCAGTCGCACGGCCTTAACATAGGTAATACGCAGTTTTGAGACGTCGATTCCGATCTTGGACAGGGTGTAATATTTGGCAATGACGTAATCCTCGCAATCACCGCCATTAGTACCCAATGCCTCGTAGGGCGTCGCCCAGTAGTCGATCTTGCCCCAGTGCTTATCATCGTTATAAAAAGGTACACGCTTGTTGAAGAAGTAGTTCACCTCTTCAAGTTTTCTGTCTTCTGGGTAATTCGCTACCCGCTCCATCATACGGCGCCAGTCTTCTATTCGGCGACCAGCACTGTAGTCATATTCTTTTTCAGCACGCGCAACCAAGTCCTCAGGAACCCACTGGTTCACGTCTGCCACCAGCGTTGCTGATATCAGCAGCGAACTCCAGAAAAGCTTTCCGGACAAGGCGATTGTCAGACGTTTCAGCTTCATTAACAGTAATGCCAGACTCAGGTGAACAGTGGATGCCCAACAGACCAGAATCAGGGGCTGTATAAACTATAGACGTTCCCAGCATTTTCGCCGGCAATCGGCCGCTCAATGCCCACCCGCTGGACGCTGCGGCGCTTTTTCGGCAAACTCGCAGCAGAAACACACGCATCTGGATACAACCATGTCCCGCATACTCCTTCTGCAAGGGCCAAACCTGAACCTGCTCGGCACCCGCGAGCCACATATTTATGGCTCGACCACGCTTGCAGACATAGAGCAAACACTGGGGCCAATAGCAAAAGCCGCAGGACATGAGCTGGAACAGTTGCAGAGCAATGCCGAGCACATCCTCATCGACCGGATTCATGCTGCACGCGATGACGACACCTGCTTTATTCTCATCAATCCCGGTGCCTTCACTCATACCAGCGTGGCGATTCGCGATGCACTCGCTGGCGTTGCGATCCCCTTTATCGAAGTTCACATCTCTAATGTGCACGCGCGTGAGCCATTCCGTCAGCACTCCTATCTGTCGGACATCGCTCAGGGCGTCATCTGCGGACTGGGCGTACAGGGTTACGAGCTGGCGCTTCAGGCTGCAATCACACAGGTAAACGCTTAACCATGTCCTGGATCCAGATCCGCATTCATACTCACAGCGAGCTCGTAAGCAAAGTTGAAGACACTCTGATGGAGTGCGGTTCGCTGTCCGTTACCCTCAAAGACGACGCAGATCAGCCAATTCTTGAACCCGAACTGGGCACCACCCCCGTTTGGGATGAAACCTGTGTCATTGGCCTGTTCGAGGCCACACGAGACCCGGCTGAGCTAAGTGCAGAACTGAACACCGTGTTCTCTCTGAAAGCCAAAACTGAGCTGCCGCGCCACAAGATCGAGATCCTCGAAGACAAAGACTGGGTTCGCGAATGGATGGATAACTACCACCCAATGCAATTCGGTGAGCGGCTCTGGGTGTGTCCGAGCTGGAAAGAGCCTCCGCAGAAAGATGCAGTCAACCTGATGCTCGATCCGGGCCTGGCTTTTGGTACCGGCACCCACCCAACCACATCACTGTGTCTGAAGTTTCTGGATCGTGAAGTGGAAGGCGGAGAACTCGTTGTCGACTTTGGCTGCGGCAGCGGGATTCTTGGCATCGCAGCTCTGCTGCTGGGCGCACGCCATATGGCAGGTACCGATATTGATCCACAAGCGCTGTTAGCGACAGAAGACAACGCTAACCGCAATGGGATCAGTCGTGACCAATATGAAATATATCTGCCAGAGAATACGCCTGAACTGCAGGCCGATATTATGGTCGCAAACATATTGGCTGGTCCGCTTGAGCAATTAGCGCCAACCATTGCCGGGCTGACACGTAGTGGTGGTAAACTCGCCCTCTCAGGTCTGCTGGCAGAGCAAGCCGAAACCATCAGTCAGTGCTACGGCCAGTGGTTTGATATGAACGCACCGGAGCAAGAAGGCGACTGGGTCGTACTTACAGGGAAAAAACGCTGAAAATGATGTTGTTTACGCAGGTAACCCGTTGTCCTCATTGTCAGACCAGCTTCCGGGTTGGCGATGAGCAGCTGGAAGCAGCTAACGGCTTTGTCCGTTGTGGTTCCTGCCTGCAGGTGTTTAACGCCACCGACTACTTTGTTGGTGAGCGCGAAGGAGCACAAAACGCTGCTGAAAGCGAAGACGCTGCGACCGAAACGGTATCTGACATAGTCAGCGAAGACGCCAAAGAGACAACAACTGAAGAAAAGCCTGCCCCGCAATCGTTCGCGTTTACCTTTGCCGACGACGAGCCAGAGCCAGAGCCAGAGCCAGACGCAGAGGCAGCGTGCTTGGCAGCACACCGTGGAGGCCCAGCACGGCCGCAGGCTCTTCAT
>NZ_DDKU01000009.1:0-28758 GCF_002339775.1 Thalassolituus sp. UBA2590 | reverse complement strand
GCGGTAGCCTGCACACCGCTATTAAGGTCGCCACTCAGATGGCAGCCAACCGCAGAAAGGAAATAACCCAATGAGTAAACACACACCCAAAGCCCATGGCCACAAGGCCCGGAAGCGCTTTGGCCAGAACTTTCTGCACGATCAGCACGTAATCGGAAAAATCGTAAAAGCGATCAGCCCGAAACCCACGGATTGTCTGGTAGAAATCGGGCCAGGGATGGGCGCACTGACTGAGCCGCTGCTGGAAACCTCTGGCAAGCTGGACGTGGTCGAGCTCGACCGCGATCTGATTCCGATTCTGCGTACTAAGTTCTTTAATTATCCGGATTTTCGTATCCACGAAGGCGACGCCCTTAAGTTCGACTTCAATACAATTCTCGAGCCGGGCCAACGCCTGCGTATTGTGGGTAACCTGCCCTATAACATTTCGACCCCGCTGATTTTTCATTTCCTGAGCCACCATAAAATGGTTCAGGACATGCACTTCATGCTGCAGAAAGAAGTCGTCGAGCGACTGGGCGCAGTGCCGGGCAACGGTGACTACGGTCGCCTGAGCATCATGGCGCAGTACTACTGCAAAGTAGAACCTCTGTTTATTGTCGGGCCGGGCGCATTTAACCCGCCACCGAAGGTCGAATCTGCCATTGTGCGCATGGAGCCTTACGAAGAGCTGCCGTTTCCGGCAAAAGACCACAAGGTACTTGAGCGCGTAGTGCGTGAAGCCTTCAGTATGCGACGCAAAACTATCCGTAATACATTGAAAAATCTTATTGATGCCGCCACCCTTGAAAATATTGGTATTGATACTGGCCTGCGCCCAGAGAATCTGACACTGGAGCAATACGTCACCATTGCAGACAAGGTTGCAGAGCTACTGAAGGAGTCATCCGATGAAGCTTGAAGACACCGTCAATGTTGAGGTGGAAACCGAATACCTCGAAGAGCAGTCACTGCCAGAAGATGACCGCTTTGTGTTCGCTTATCACATCAGCATCACCAACCGCGGTGATCAGGGAGCAACACTGCGGACGCGCCATTGGTTCATCGCCGACGGCAATGCCGATGTTCAGGAAGTAAAAGGTGAAGGCGTTATTGGCGAACAGCCTACCATTGAGCCAGGTGAGACCTATCGCTACTCATCAGGATCAGTCCTGCAGACACGCGTCGGTAGCATGCGCGGCTACTATGTTATGGAAGCGGACGACGGCACCCTGTTTCATGCGACCATCCCTGTATTCACCCTGGCTCTACCCAACGCACTGAACTGATGGCTACCTACGCGATTGGCGATCTGCAGGGCTGTTTCGAGCCGCTACAAAGACTGCTCAGCGAAATACGTTTCGACCGTAATAACGACCACCTGTGGTTTGCAGGCGATCTGGTTAACCGTGGCCCGGAGTCGCTGGAGTGCCTGCGCTTTATTCAGCAGTTAGGGCACAGAGCCACCGTCGTACTCGGCAACCACGACCTGCACATGCTGGCCTGCTACTACAGTGATCGTAAAACCAAGGGCGGCGATACACTGAAACACGTATTCGAGGCACCGGATGCCGGTTTTCTGATGGACTGGCTGCGGCATCAGCCTCTGGTTCATTACGATGCTGCGCGCAATTGGTGCATGAGCCACGCGGGGCTGCCACCTATGTGGTCAGCACGCAAAGCCCGCCGTCTTTCACAGGAAGTTGAATACATTCTTCAGAACGACTGCAAAAACTTCTTTCAGGGCATGTATGGCAACCAGCCAGACCTGTGGGACAAAAGTCTGACAGGCATTGACAGAATACGCCTGATCGTCAATTACTTAACACGTATGCGCTTCATTGACCAGGAAGGTCGCCTCGATCTGAAAACCAAAGAAGGTGCCGGGAGTTCACCCCAGGGGTTTATCCCCTGGTTCAGACATCCGCAGAGAAAATCAGCGGATACCCGGCTGGTATTCGGGCACTGGGCCGCTCTGGAGGGAAATGCCGATGTGCGCAATGTATGGGCTCTGGACACAGGCTGTGTCTGGGGTGGCTCCCTTACGGCATTGCGCCTTGAGGATCAACTACGATTCAGCGTGCCCGCGCAGGCTGACAGCTAAGAGAGACCCCAATGAACTTTGAACGAATTAATATCGCGGAAGCCAAATCTCTACTCGACGAGCCTGATGTGCGGATTGCCGACATCCGCGATGCCCATAGTTTCAATGATAATCACATTAAGGGCGCAGTAAACGTCGATAACGACAACCTGCCAGAGTTCATGCAGAACACACCGAAAGACGCTCCCCTGATCGTATGCTGTTACCACGGCAACTCAAGCCAGGGCGCCGCTCAGTTCTTTGCTGCTCAGGGCTACACCCGCGTATTCAGCCTCGATGGTGGTTTTGAAATGTGGAAAATGGCCGTTCCTGAATTGTGCGCTCGTTGAGCGCATCTCTCCCGCTTTTCCCATCCGGTAAATATCCCAGGAACACACAGCAGAAGAGGTAGGCTGTTTTTCTGATCTTGTGTGCTTTTATCTGGCTTTTCTGTCAAATCGTGTCTTTGATCACATTGGTCGACCAATAATGCTGCATGCCGGCACAAGCTGTGCATACTGAATATACGACGTCAAAGAAATATAAATTCTCTGGCCAACAACAACGAATAAGGGACATACTGGTCCCAGACATAGCAATTTTTTTACAGGGTTTTATGTAACGGAAACACATATTCGGACAGACCGATAAGGGGTGAACCATGAGCGTATTCAGTCGTTTCCAGGAGCGCTATCGCGACACGCAGGAAGAGGTAATGAGCCTTCAGGACTACCTTGAACTGTGCAAACAGGATCCCACCGTTTATGCCTCCGCGGCAGAAAGAATGCTAATGGCCATTGGTGAGCCAGAAATCATCGACACCTCCCGGGATCTTCGTCTGAGCCGGATATTTTCCAACAAAGTCATCAAGCGCTACCCAGCCTTCTCTGAGTTTTACGGTATGGAAGACGCCGTCGAGAACATTGTCTCCTATTTCCGTCACGCTGCGCAGGGGCTCGAAGAGCGTAAGCAGATCCTGTATCTGTTAGGCCCGGTCGGTGGCGGTAAATCATCTCTCGCCGAACGGCTGAAAGAATTAATTCAACGTATTCCTTTCTACGCGATTAAAGGTTCGCCTGTCTTTGAGTCGCCCATGGGGCTGTTTGACCCCAACGAAGATGGGGCGATTCTGGAGGAAGACTACGGCATTCCACGCCGCTATCTTGGCAAAGTCATGTCTCCGTGGGCTGTTAAGCGCCTCCATGAATTAGGCGGTGACATCAGTAAGTTTGAAGTCGTAAAACTTTACCCGTCCATTCTCGATCAGACTGGTGTGGCCAAAACCGAACCCGGTGACGAAAACAACCAGGACATTTCATCCCTGGTCGGTAAAGTCGATATCCGCAAGCTGGAAGACTATGCCCAGGATGACCCGGATGCTTACGCCTATTCAGGCGCACTCTGTCGTGCCAACCAGGGGCTGATGGAGTTTGTCGAGATGTTCAAGGCGCCTATTAAGGTGCTCCACCCATTGCTGACAGCGACCCAGGAAGGCAACTATAACGGCACCGAAGGCATGGGAGCGATTCCTTTCGAGGGCGTCATCCTCGCTCACTCAAACGAATCCGAGTGGCAGGCATTCCGGAACAATAAAAACAACGAGGCTTTCCTCGACCGTGTTTATATTGTGAAGGTCCCCTACTGCCTGCGCGTTGATGAAGAAATAAACATCTACAAAAAACTGCTGGAGCATTCGTCACTGGCTGAATCGCCATGCGCACCTGACACCCTGTCGATGTTGGCCCAGTTCACTGTACTTTCGCGCTTAAAAGTCCCCGAGAATTCCAGCGTCTACTCAAAGATGCGAATCTATAACGGCGAGAATCTGAAAGACACTGATCCGAAAGCCAAGTCGATTCAGGAATACAAAGATGGAGCTGGCGTCGATGAGGGTATGAGCGGCATCTCCACCCGCTTTGCTTTCAAAATTCTCTCCAAGGTATTCAATTTCGACTCAACCGAGGTAGCCGCCAACCCAGTGCACCTGATGTATGTCCTTGAGCAGGCGATTGAACAGGAACAATTCCCTGAGGAAACGCAGAATCGCTATCTGAACTACCTGAAGGAATACCTGGCCACCGAGTATGTGAACTTTATCGGTAAAGAAATTCAGACCGCGTACCTCGAGTCGTATGCCGAATATGGTCAGAATATCTTTGATCGTTACGTCACCTATGCCGATTTCTGGATTCAGGATCAGGAATATCGAGACCCGGAAACCGGTGAAATGCTCGACCGAGTATCGATCAATGAAGAACTCGAGAAAATCGAAAAATCCGCAGGCATCAGTAACCCGAAAGATTTCCGCAATGAAATCGTGAACTTCGTACTGCGTGCCCGTGCCAACAATAATGGCAATAACCCCAGCTGGCAGTCCTACGAGAAGATGCGCTCCGTTATCGAGAAGAAAATGTTCTCGAATACTGAGGATCTTCTGCCGGTCATATCCTTCTCCGCAAAATCTTCGAACGAAGATCAGAAGAAGCACGACGACTTCGTCGCGCGTATGACCGAGCGCGGCTACACCGAGAAGCAGGTTCGCCTGCTTTCTGAGTGGTATCTGCGCGTTCGTAAGTCACAGTAATTGTCTGCGGGCACCTGTTCGCTGGGTGCCCGCTGAGAGAGGGTTGAATGTCATATATTATTGACCGACGCTTGAACGGAAAGAATAAAAGTATGGTCAACCGCCAGCGTTTCCTACGGCGCTATCGCGGCCATATCAAAGACGCAGTGCAGGATGCCGTAAACCGCCGTTCCATCACAGATATGGATCGCGGCGAGCAGATCAGTATTCCCACCAAAAATACGCACGAACCGCGCATCGGCCATGGACAGGGGGGCCGACAACACCGCGTATACCCAGGCAATAAAGAGTTCAATACCGGCGATGAACTGGAGAAGCCACGAGGTGGAGGCGGTGGCCAGGGTAGCGGACAGGCCAGTAATCAGGGCGAAGGCGAAGAAGACTTCACATTCGCCATTACCCGAGAAGAATTCCTGAATTATCTGTTTGATGATCTGGCACTGCCTAACATGGTGAAGCAGTCTCTTGCGCGCACTAAAAACTTCAAGACCCGTCGCGCTGGCTTTGTCTCTGAAGGCACACCAAACAACCTCTCGGTGGTAAAGTCGATGCGCAACGCCCATGCCCGCCGCATCGGAATGGGCGCTGGTAAGCGTCGCAAGTTAAAAGAACTTGAGGCTGCATTGGCTGATGCAGAAAACCGTGGCGACTCAGGTGCGGTTGCAACACTGAAAGCCGACATCGCTGATCTTCAGCGTCGCCTCAAGAAGATCCCTTTCCTTGACGATATTGACCTGCGCTATCGCAACCAGGTCAAAGTGCCCATGCCTACCAGCAAAGCCGTGATGTTCTGTCTGATGGATGTCTCGGGCTCAATGACGCAGGACGTCAAAGACATGGCTAAGCGTATCTATCTGCTGCTGTATCTTTTTCTGGAGCGCAATTACGAACAGATTGAGATTGTATTTATCCGCCACCACACCAGTGCCAAAGAGGTAACCGAAGAAGAGTTTTTCTATTCGCGGGAGACAGGCGGCACCATCGTTTCCAGTGCCCTGAAACTGATGAATGAGATCGTAAAATCACGCTACGACGAAAATGAGTGGAATATCTACGCAGCTCAGGCATCGGATGGCGATAACTGGGATGATGACTCCCCTCAGTGCGCTGAAATCCTGCGAAACGAACTTCTGCCAGTAGTTCAGTACTTCTCATACATTGAGATTACGCCGCACAACCATCAGGCGCTTTGGGAAGCCTACCAGCAGGTCGGCAGTGAGTTTAAAAAGAACTTTGCGATGGCTCAGATCCGCGGTCCTGAGGATATATTCCCGGTATTCCGCGAGCTGTTCTCAAAAGAACAGTATGAGGAGGCAATATGAGTAACTACATATCCACCGATTCGGACTGGACCTTTGCACTCCTCGAAGAATACGACAGCGAAATAGCGCGCGTCGCGGCCCACTATCGGCTCGATACTTATCCGAATCAGATCGAAGTTATCAGTGCAGAGCAGATGATGGACGCTTACTCGTCGGTCGGTATGCCAATCGGCTACAACCACTGGTCCTACGGTAAGCAGTTTCTTGCTACTCAGAAAGGTTATCAACGCGGTCAGATGGGGTTGGCGTATGAGATCGTCATTAACTCCAATCCCTGTATTGCCTACCTGATGGAAGAAAACACTCTGCCGATGCAGGCACTGGTGATTGCTCACGCCTGTTATGGGCACAACTCATTCTTTAAAAATAACTACCTCTTCCGCACCTGGACGGATGCGGGCTCCATCATTGATTACCTGGTGTTCGCCAAAAATTATGTACGAAAATGCGAAGAGCGCTACGGTCAGGATGAAGTTGAGCAGGTTCTTGATGCCTGCCATGCTCTGCAGAATTACGGTGTCGATCGCTACCGCCGACCCAAGCCAATTTCTGCGGCCGAAGAACGGATGCGTCAGGAAGAGCGTGAAGAAATCCGCCAGCAGCAACTGAACGATCTCTGGCGCACCCTTCCAACCAAAAAACAGAACGGAGATGCAGCCCAGAAGAAACGAAAATTCCCGTCAGAGCCGCAAGAAAATATTCTGTACTTTATTGAAAAAAATGCGCCTTTATTACAGCCATGGCAGCGTGAGCTGGTGCGTATCGTTCGTAAAATATCTCAGTACTTTTACCCACAACGTCAGACTCAGGTCATGAACGAAGGCTGGGCTACTTTCTGGCACTACACACTGCTGAACCATCTTTACGACGAGGGAAAAGTTAACGATGGTTTTATGATGGAGTTTCTTACTTCACATACCAACGTGGTGTATCAGCCTGGATTTGATTCACCCTATTTCAGCGGTATTAACCCCTACGCACTGGGCTTTAATATGTTCCAGGACATTAAGCGTATATGCGAAGACCCTACCGATGAAGACCGCGAGTGGTTCCCGGATATTGCAGGAAAAGACTGGCTGGATACTCTGCACTTTGCCATGCGTGACTTTAAAGATGAGAGTTTTATTCAGCAATTCCTGTCACCCAAGCTGATGCGCGACTTTCACTTGTTCTCTATTTACGACGATGAAGCGGCAGATCACTATCGCGTTGATGCGATTCATAACGACAGCGGTTTCCGCCGGTTAAGAGAAACCCTCGCACGCCAGTACGACCTGTCAGTGCGGGAACCGAATATTCAGATCACAAACGTTGATATTGAAGGCGACCGCTCAATCACCCTGAGGCACACGCAGCAGGATGGAATGCCACTCGCCGGAGATACGTACGAAGTGCTTAAACATATTCACCTGCTCTGGGGCTTTGATGTTCACCTGGAAAGCTGGGATGGCGATAAGATGCTGAAACGGATGAGCTGTCCGTCGATATCAGTAGAACTTTGATTTATTGCGCTGACTCAACAGCCGGGACCATCACCTACCAGGCAATCACCATATCATCACGCTGAATCGCTAAGCGCTCTGCAGGGCCGCCCAGCTCAGCAATTACAAACTGTGGCTGCACCTGCTTAACCACGGCTTCGGCGGCCATGTCAGTCAGCTCAGTACGAGGCTCCAGATCCAGGTTATAGAGAGTTCCTGTGCGATACACTTTTAATGTATCCCCCGGCCGTAAACCAGCGGCAGCGCTTGCTTCTATGTGCAGACGATTGCCGCGAGCCCTGACTATCCGGGCCATAAAAGGCTGGCAACGCAACATTTCGTCAACATCACCGGCTGCTCGCTTGAGAATATCAGCCACTTCAGTGCCGTAAGACGTCGCCCAGAACTGCGGCGTAGCAAAGCCGGTTTTCTCATTTCGCGGCGCTTCCCACTCGCCTTCTGTGCGGTATGAGCGCTGGAACAACATGGCGCCACTGAGCCCGTCATGAACAAACACATCCATCACAAAGTCCCGAGTCGGCGCAGTAGGAAACCCCATCAACCGACTGGCAAATCCGCTTTTCTGTGGTGTATGTAACGCCAGGTCACGAATCACACCGGACACCACATATTGAGCACCAAGCTGCGTCGCCAGCGCCACAGAGGTTGTCAGACGCTGCTGAGCGGTTTCTGCTGACGGCGCGCGCCGAGGATCCTGATAGAGGCTGATCCGGGTTGCGTCGAGCGCGTGCACGCCACCACCTGAATTGAGCTCCGCAGCAAGCCAGCGCGGTAAGCCCTGTTCAATATTTTCTAATCGCCCTAAAGTAGCCTGCTGTGGCTGCGCCAGTCCGAAACCTGCAACGGCCACGGCTTTCCGGTAACTCTGTACGGAGGCAGGACACAAGGCTGCTTCGTCGACGTCAGCACGAATCGTAACTTCGTACATGCCGTTCACTGTGTCTTCACGCAGGATCTCAACATCACTGACCTGCGAGCGTGTCGATACGCGCACAGTGTCTGCACTGACGACGCCCTTCTCCATCAACTGCATTCCGCTGATCTGTGCGCCTGCCTGTAAACTGGCCTGATGCAGCGCATCTTCCATCGCCTGCTCTCGTGCATACGACAGTGCTCCTTCAACCGGAGCACGACCAGTCACCTGCACTACTTCGGCCTGAATATAACCAAACGGGAGTGCCAGCAGTCCGACAAGTAACGAAGATAAACGGAAGCGTTTCATAACAAAATCCCTTACTCGATGAAGTAGAAGCCGCTTTCAGGCACAGAGGCTTCGCCCTGAACACGGTTACGCTGGCTCGCAGCAAACTGCTGAGCATCTCGCCCACCAAGAGGCACCCTGCAATCCACGTTAAAGCGTTGGTTGTCCATCGTCTGCAGGCAGTTACGGAAGCCCTGATCGATGATCATCTCAAGTACGGTTTCTGCACTGCCATCTGGCATCAGGTCAGTAGAAACTACCCGCGCACCATGCATATAGGTTTCTACATAGCTGCGAAACCTGTCGTTCTGTACGACCATATCGCGCACGGTAGTGCTGCCCTGAACCGAGGTACCGTATACCCGCTCGGCCATGGCCCTGTAGGCATCCATTTTGGACGCACGAATGGCCATCAGGCGCTTCTGAACCGACGACTGCTTAGCGGCGTCATCAATAGCGCCGTAGCCGACAACCCGGAGCACCATAGGCGCAACAGGGTCAATTTCCTGTTCGACGGGCTTAAAGAATTGCTCAGGTGGTGCACTGGCATTGCCCTGATCCAGAACCGGTCCGGCACAGGCGGTTAACAATCCTGCAGAGAGCACCAGGGCGCCTGCGGTTACACATTTCAGCTTCATATCTGACTCCATACCAGCAGCAGGTGGATCACCATCCACCCCTGACTTGTTTTGCTATAAGACGGCTATCGGCCGATATGAAGAAAAGTTAAGACGATTGACGCTCACTTTTTTGTACTGACTTTGTAACCGCAGGATAACGACCAGCGACCAGTGCTCTTAACCACCGGTCCGGTGAGCGATGCCATTGGTACACAGCCAGCGATGCGAGCAGTATGGCGGCACCGGCAAAGCTCTCCCACTGCAAGCGTTCACCCCGCAACAGATAACCCCAGAAAATAGCGAGGACAGGTGCAACCAGCGTGATCAGCGTCACTCTTGAAGTCGGGAGCTGCCGCAGAATATAAAAGTAGAGTACAAAGGCGAGCAGCGAACCACAGGTAATCAGATAGCCCAGCGCAGCAAAAGAAATGACATCCTTTTCTTGCGGAATATGCACACCGAAGAAGGGGACCGTACAGAGATACAGCAACCCCGACACCCAAAGCGTGCCGCTCGTCTGAACCATAGGATGAATCCCTGCTCCAACCTGCTTCACCCAGACCGCGCTACCAGCGAAACACAATACCGACACCACACTGCCTACAATGCCGCGCCAGGCCAGACCGTCCATAGAAATGCGTGCCGACACCACC
This sequence comes from Thalassolituus sp. UBA2590, assembly GCF_002339775.1. Classification (NCBI taxonomy): domain Bacteria; kingdom Pseudomonadati; phylum Pseudomonadota; class Gammaproteobacteria; order Oceanospirillales; family Oceanospirillaceae; genus Thalassolituus; species Thalassolituus sp. UBA2590. The sequence goes on along the minus strand of NZ_DDKU01000009.1, from coordinate 18,814 downwards.
AGCGCCAGTCCCGCCAGCGCCATTACCAGAGCAAACGAACGTACAGGGGTGAGTTCACGCTCACGCAGAACAACATAAGCCAAGGCACCCGACAGCATGGGGGAAAGCCCATAAATCACTGAAATCAATCCCGATGGAATATGTGCAGCCCCCCAGTACACCGACATCATCGCGCCATAGATCCCAAGACTGCCGCCCAGATAACTCTGCAATGCCTGTTTATTGAAGACGAGGCGCTGGCGCATCAACCAGACCAGAGGCAGGGACAGTAAGGCACTGACCCACATACGCAGACTGACGGCCGTAAAAAAATCGAGCCCGTTCTGGCTGAATTGAATTGCCACTGGCGTGGTGGACCAGATCAGTACCACCAGAAGATACGCCACTATAATTTTCATAAGTCACCTATAGCCTACCGGGCTCTACCATGAACCCTGGGTGTGTTTTGGCAACACAGCGACCAGAAACAAAAAAGGCCGCATCAAGTGCGGCCCTTTGAGAATAATCCATTAACAGTCAATCATTCTCCGGCCCCACTATTGTCACAACGGGCAATACGACACACGCGCACGACCATTCGCAGCGCTGCTGGCGCCGCGAACATCTTCGCTGAGAAATGTGTCAGTTGTGAAAACACAGAGTGATTCCGAAAAATTAAATTGCTGTTACGAAAGATTACGCACGACTTTTACGATTCGCAACCGATTTCTGAAATTGCATCTAGTATTAATTGCATCCGTACTCACGTATTCCTGAGGATGCTCACATGTTAAAACGCTCTCTTCTAGGCAGTGCTGTGCTGCTCGCCAGCAGCTACGCCACAGCCACCCCTTTTATGCCGATGGATGCTCGTGGTCTGGCCATGGGTAATACCGGTGTTGCCAGTGCTAAATTAGCGCACGCTCCCGCCTACAACCCATCGCTGCTATCGCAGGCTGAAAGCAGCGATGACTTTGCTCTGATTTTTCCGCAGATCGGGGTCAACCTGGCAGACGAGGCAGGCCTCAAGGATGAAGCAACCCGACTCGATGATGACATCATTCCACGCATTGACGCCGCCTTCGAAGAACGCGGCGCCGGCGATCCGGTGAACTTTAACAAAGCCGTTGAAAATATGACCGCTGCTGCAGAACAGCTGGGTCTTCAGATTGATTCGATGGACGATGTTGATGGTCGTACCAATGCACAAAAAGCCGCTGACTTGCGCACTGACAATCAGGCGTTTGGTGACAGTATTTCGGCAACGAACACCGAGCTTCAGGAAGTTGAGTCTGCCACTGATGACATGATCGACAGCTTACGTACTATCTCCGGTGACCCTCTACGCGGGCGCCTGGGTATTGGTGGCGCGGTCGCGATTCCGGGTAAAAAACTGGCAGCGGCTGTCAGCTTTAAGGCCGACGTTAACGCCTCAGCTCGCATTCTGTTCAGTGGCAATGACGCCAACCTGCTGGGTGCCTATGTGCCTGCTGCATCCGGTTATCTCGATGCTTCCAACGGCATTACTGACAGTGTTGACACCCTGGCCGACCAGGTTGAAGGCGGCACCGCAACTACTGCAGATCTGAATAACACAAAGAGTGCAGTTGATGAGGTAAACACCTATACCTCCGACCCAGTTCAGACTGCTGGCGGCAATATCAGTATTTTTGAAAACGGTGAAATCTCGAATGCGGCATCCGACCCATCATTTGATTCACAGTATCAGATCGTTGCCATCGGCATTGCCGAAGTGGGCCTTAGCCTGTCTCGTGAGTTTGTGATCGCCGACAAGCCTGTGGCCATTGGTATTACACCTAAGCTGCAACAGGTAGCAACTTACCACTACGTTGGTCAGGTGGACGAAGAAGACAACGCACCTGACGTTGAACTCGAAGATTCTGAGCGCACTTCTAACCACATCAACCTGGATATCGGTACCTCCTTCTACGTTGATCCACAGGAACGCCTGCGTGTCGGCATCGTTATTCAGGATCTGATCAGCAAAGATTTCGAATACGCTGAAGTTGCTGTAGATGGCGATGCGGACGGCGAAGTCGCCGCCGGTGGTAAAGTAAGCCTGAAACCGAAACTGCGCGCCGGTGTTGCCTATACCCGTGACTGGTACAACCTTGCCGCAGACCTCGACCTGACTGAGAACGAAGCTCTGGCATTTGAAGATCCAACACAGTACCTGTCAGTCGGTGGCGAAGTCGATCTGGCGGGCTGGGCTCAACTGCGTGCCGGTTTACGAACTAACCTCGCCGGTGAAAGCAATGTTGTTTCACTGGGCGCGGGTGTATCACCTTTCGGTGTTCACTTTGACCTGGCAGCAATGATGGATATTTCTGATCCAGAAAAAGAACTGGGCCTGGCTCTGGAAACTGGTTTCTACTTCTAACGCCAGCGACATCCCGGTACACTCAAAGGCCATCCTATCCGATGGCCTTTTTTATTTTCTGAGTACCTTATGCAGACCTATCTTGTTGGCGGCGCAGTCCGCGATCATCTTCTCAATCGCCCGGTAAAAGACAACGACTGGGTGGTGGTTGGTGCAACACCCGAAGAAATGATCAGCAAGGGTTACGAACAGGTTGGCGCCGATTTTCCGGTATTTCTGCATCCTGATACGAAAGAAGAATACGCACTCGCACGCACTGAACGGAAAAGCGGAAAAGGTTATCAGGGTTTTGTCTGTGACTTTTCATCCGCGGTGACACTCGAAGAAGACTTACTGCGCCGCGACCTGACCATCAATGCCATGGCCCAGGACAGCGACGGCAAAATCATCGACCCTTATAACGGCCAGACAGACCTGCAGAACCGGATACTGCGTCATGTTTCTCCTGCCTTTCAGGAAGACCCTCTACGCGTACTACGTGTCGCACGCTTTGCGGCTCGCTTCGCTGGTCTGGGCTTTCGTATTGCCGACGAAACCATGGACCTGATGAAGCAAATGGTCGTTGGCAACGAACTTGATCATCTGGTGGCTGAACGGGTCTGGACTGAAACTCAGCGATCACTGGGCGAAAACAGCCCTGATACATATTTCCGTGTACTGCGCGAATGCGGTGCACTGAAGGTATGGTTTGAAGAGCTCGATGCTCTTTTTGGGGTTCCCCAACCTGAGAAGCATCATCCGGAAATTGATACCGGTGAGCATGCGCTACTCTGCTTACAAGCCGCACAGAAACTCAGCGACTCGACGGCTGTGCGCTGGGCTGCGCTGATTCATGACCTGGGTAAAGGCCGCACACCAGAAAGCGAATGGCCGCGCCATTTTGGACATGAGAAAAAAGGACTGTCGCCCGTCAAGCAACTCTGCAATCGCCTGAAAGCTCCGAACGACGCTAAAACATTGGCACTGCTAAGCAGCGAGTTTCATACGCATGTTCACCGCGCCTTCGAGTTGCGACCAGACACTCTGCTGAAATTATTCGATCAGGTCGATGCCTGGCGTCGGCCCGAACGATTTGAGGATTTTTTATTGGTCTGTATTGCTGACGCGCGCGGCAGAACCGGGCTGGAAGAGTGCGATTACCCGCAAGCAGAATATTGCCGTAATGCTCTCAAAGAAGCCCTGACAATAACGGCGCAGGATATTATTGCGACGGGCATACAAGGGGCGGAAATTCGTCCGGCTCTGGCCAAAGCTCGTGCAGACCACCTTAAAGGCTGGAAGTCGACTCTGTCGATTTAACGTCAGCCAGCGTCGCTCCCTCAACAACCACTTTTTCGAGTGGCTGATCACTCACGTGTGACCAGTAATCTTTTAGTGGTGTCTTATTTTTCGGGCAGAGTCCGGTTGGCCATAAATCCAATAATGGGCGCAGTACAAACGCGTAACGCCAGACATCAATGCGCGGAAGCGATATACCATCGATATCGCCACTCAGCTCGTCTACCACCAAAATATCGATATCCAATGCACGGTCTGAATATTTCTTGGCGTCGGGCTGTCGTCCGAATTCTGTTTCAATGGCTTTTAATCGGGTATTTAATTCCGCCACCGTACAATCGGTATGCGCTTCTACCACCAGATTAATAAAAGCCGGGCCACTGAAGCCGACAGCCTCAGAACGATAGCAGGGAGAGACAGCAACGATATTAACGTCATCGGCCAGACGCTTCAGGCCCAGGGGAATATTCTGCTCGGGCGACAGGTTAGCTCCAACCCCTAAAAACACATGCGCCATCAGCTGATACCACGCTCGATAACCAGCCCCACAGCACGTGCCTGTGGCACCACCGCAGGCTTCTCTACACGAATACTTAACCACGGCATGCCAAATTCCTGCAGCAAACCATCGGCCAGACGTTCAAGCAAGGATTCCAATAACTGAAAGTGCTGCTCTCGTACAAAGCGTTCGATATATTCTGTCACCGCCTGGTAGTCCAGCGCGTGCATTAAATCATCGGTCTGAGCAGCCACCCGAATATCCCAGGCCATCTCAAGATCAAATACCAATGGCTGACGTACCTGTTTTTCCCAGTCGTACACACCAATCACAGCGTCGACCTTTAATTCGCTGATAAAGACTTTATCCATAACCAGCTCCTTAATTACCTGACGCCAGAGGTTTAAGTTCTGTCATTGGCCAACGCGGGACACACGACACAGCGATATCCGATACTTCCCCCGCATTCAGACGCTGAGCACCGGCGTACGCAATCATGGCGCCGTTGTCTGTACAGAGTGCAGGCCGTGGATAGTACACGCGCCCTTTCAGCTGCTCAGCAGTCACCTTTAACTGTTCACGCAACATGCGGTTTGCACCAACACCGCCAGCGATAATCAGGCGATTCACACCGGTCTGCTTCATTGCGCGCTTACACTTAATAGCCAGAGTGTCGACCACTGCGGCCTGAAAGCCCGCGGCGATGTCTTTTTTATCCTGCTCAGCAAGAACACCATCAACTGCGCAGTTAAGGATGGTCGTACGGGTAAAGGTTTTCAGGCCACTGAAACTGAAATCCAGACCCGGGCGGTCTGTCATTGGGCGCGGAAAACTGAAACGGCCTGCATCACCCTCATCGGCCAGCTTACTCAGGGCCGGTCCACCCGGATACGGCAGCCCCATCATCTTAGCGGCTTTATCAAAGGCTTCACCGGCCGCGTCATCGAGCGATTCACCCAACAACTCGTACTCACCAATCCCTTCTACTTTAACGAGCTGAGTGTGGCCACCGGAAACCAGCAGAGCAATAAAAGGAAACTCGGGGACGTCGTCTTCTAACATGGGCGCGAGCAGGTGACCTTCCATATGATGAACACCTACGGCTGGAATACCCAGAGACCAGGCCAGAGAACGCCCCAGACAGGCACCGACAAGCAGCGCACCTACCAGACCCGGTCCACTGGTGTACGCTATGCCTTCCAGATCCTGCAGGGTATGCCCGGCCTCTTCCATGACCTCACGAATCAATGGCAGACCTTTTCTTACGTGGTCACGGGAAGCGAGTTCAGGAACAACACCACCGTACTCAGCATGGACAGCGATCTGTGAATACACTCTGTGCGCCAACAGCCCGCGTTCGGTGTCATACAACGCGACTCCGGTCTCATCACAGGAGGTTTCTAACCCCAATACCAGCATAACTAACCTCTGTTCCGCTCTCTGAAGGCTCAGGCAGACTGCCTGTTCCGACCCTAAACCGCGCATGATACTGCTACCTAACAACACACGCCACTCGCGCGCCACTCACTCATCATGACGCTCTCAGAATCGACAGTAAAAACCCCTTTGCATTCCTCAGGCAAAGTCTATAGAATGCCCGCCCTCTGACTGGGACTACTGTGTCCCCACTATACCGAATTGACAAACATGTAGGTGATTGGATGCCAGCTGTAAAAGTTAAAGAAAACGAGCCGTTTGACGTTGCACTGCGTCGCTTCAAGCGTTCATGTGAAAAAGCAGGCGTACTGTCTGAAGTACGTCGTCGTGAGCACTACGAGAAGCCAACCTGGGTTCGTAAGCGTAAAGCCGCTGCTGCTGTTAAGCGCCACCTGAAGAAGGTTCAGCGCGAACAGCGCAAGATGACTCGCCTGTACTGATACACGCGACATCTGTTGAGGACTGACACATGAGCCTGACCGCAACCGTTAAAGATGCTGTGAAAGCAGCAATGCGTGCGAAAGAAAAAGAGCGCCTCAGCGCACTTCGTCTGATCACCGCAGAATTTAAAAAGGTTGAAGTCGACGAGCGCATCGAAGTTGATGACGCACGAGCTTTACAGATTCTCGACAAAATGTGTAAGCAACGCCGCGACAGCATCAAGCAGTATCAGGATGCTGGTCGTGACGAGCTGGCCGCTGTTGAACAGGCAGAAATCGATGTTATCAGCGAATTTCTGCCAGAAGCGATCAGTGATGAAGAGCTGTCCCAGATGGTCTCAGATGCAATTGCACAGTCCGGTGCTGCAGGCATGCAGGACATGGGTAAAGTGATGGGCATCCTCAAACCCAAAGTGCAGGGCCGTGCCGACATGGGCAAGGTCAGCCAGATGGTGAAGTCCCAGTTCTGATTCATCGCACACGCGTTGATACAGCAAAGCGCCAATAGCCCATGCTACTGGCGCTTTTCGCGTTTCTGAAGATAATAACTTTGAGACTGATTGCGGATACACACCCGAATGGCCGGCCGGATACCCCAGAGCTTTATTGATGAACTTCTCGCCCGCGTCGATGTTATCGACGTGGTCGACAGTCGTGTGAAGCTGAAAAAGACCGGCAAGAACTACTCCGCCTGCTGCCCTTTCCACAACGAAAACACACCCTCGTTCACGGTCAGCCCAGACAAGCAGTTTTATTATTGCTTCGGCTGTGGTGCTTCCGGGACAGCTTTGCGTTTCGTTATGGAATTCGATGGCCTGAGTTTTCCAGATGCTGTTGAAAAACTCGCCGACCAGATGAACATGGCCGTGCCCCGTGAAGCTGCCAGCCAGCGGGAAGTCCAGCAGGAGCAAGAACACCAGTCACTGTTTAAGCGGATGGAAGCTGCCAGCCAGTTTTTTGAGCGACAGCTGCGCGAACATGATAAGCGCGACCGAGCCATTCAATACCTGAAAGGCCGTGGTCTTTCAGGTAAGGCTGCTAAGTTTTTTGGTATCGGCTATGCCCCACCCGGCTGGGATAATCTGCAGGAAGCCCTGGGCACAGACAAAACTGCGGTACGTGAATTAGTCACCAGCGGTATGCTGATTGAAAAAGACGACGGTCGCACGTACGACCGCTTCCGTGATCGTATTATGTTCCCGATCCGGGATGCCCGCGGACGCTACATTGCCTTTGGTGGACGCGTATTAGGTGACGAAAAACCGAAATACCTGAACTCTCCAGAAACGCCGATCTTCCAGAAAAACCGCGAACTTTATGGTCTCTACGAAGCGCGAAAAATACGTCAGAAACTGACTCGTTTCGTGATCGTTGAAGGCTATATGGACGTCGTTGCATTGGCCGAGTTCGGCATTCACTACGCCGTCGCGACACTGGGCACGGCTACCAGCGAGCATCACCTGCGCCGGCTGTTTAAGATCGTCCCTGAAGTTATCTTCTGTTTTGACGGCGACGACGCGGGGCGCACCGCTGCAGCGCGTGCCATGGAAACAGCCCTGCCCGTTCTCAGCGACGGCGTCCAGGCAAGGTTCCTGTTCCTTCCCGATGGTGAAGACCCGGATACCCTGGTCAGGCAGGAAGGGCGGGATGGCTTTGAGAAACGTCTCAATGAGTCTCTGCACCTCCCTGAGTTTCTGTTCGAGCAGCTCAAGCAACAAGTCGATTTTGATACTTTAGATGGCAAGGCCCGCCTCGACAAAATGGCGGCGCCACTGATCGGCAAACTTCCAAAAGGCACACTGAGAAGCCTGATGGAAAAACGTCTTGAAGACATGATAGGGACACGCAGCGCTGCGATGGCCGCGGTGAATGAAACCGCCCCGGAGCCAGAACCCGAGATTGACGACGGCGTCTCCATGCCAGACATCATTACTGAGCCGGTTCCGCCAAGTCATGCACCAGATACCGAAGACCCTCTCGCGCCTATGGTGCACAGAGCGATTTCCAGTCTGGTGCGATTTCCAGGGCTGGCACAGGAGCTGAGCATTCCCGAGACCGAAGCCGAAACTGAATACGAGCGGTTGTTGTTTGAAATCCTCAAGCGGTTACACCAGTCTCCACAGCAGGAAAGCATTGGTCTGTTGATTCAATGGATAGGCAGCCCCTACGAACCTGAACTGAAAGCGCTCGCAGATCACCCGGAAAGCGACCAGATACGCCCGGTTGCTGCCGACGTAAGAGTGGTGCTTGAACGGATGACGGCCCGCAAAGACGACCGCGCCCTTGAAGAACTTGAGGCTAAATTTCACCGTGGCGAAAAGCTGACCCCGGAAGAACGATCTCAACTGCACGAACTCAAGAAACAGCGGAAACAAAGAAACCACAAACGCACGGGTATATATCATCGTCACTGACTTGAAAATTACCCGCTTCAACCCAAACTTACCAACTACGCAGTCACCCCGCTCCGGTCCGCCAGCCACGGGGGAACAATCTCTGCCAAGTCTGGCCTAAACAGTCGTCTAATCACTGGCTTAAGCAGAGGTTAAGCGGTATAATTCGCGGTTTTCTTCCGCCTTAAAATTCGGAACACAGGGCTTCTATGTCGACCAGTACGCAACAATCCCGTCTCAAAGAACTTATCGCCAAAGGTAAAGAGCAGGGTTACCTCACCTATGCACAGGTGAATGACCACCTGCCAGACGATATTGCAAACCCGGATCAGGTTGAAGATATCATCCGTATGATTAATGACATCGGTATTCCTGTGTCAGAAGTTGCCCCGGATGGCGAGTCCCTGTTCATGTCTGAGACAGCCGACGACGCTGCTGCCGAAGAAGCTGCCGCTGCTCTGGCATCTGTTGAATCCGATGTGGGCCGCACAACTGACCCAGTGCGCATGTACATGCGTGAAATGGGTACCGTTGAACTTCTGACCCGTGAAGGCGAAATCGTTATCGCCAAACGCATCGAAGAAGGCATCCGCGAAGTGATGTCTGCACTGGCGTATTTCCCAGGTGCGGTACAGCGCATCATGACGGCCTTCCAAGAAGCCGAAGAAGACCCGAACCGCGTTGGAGATATTTTCAGTGGTTTCATCGACCCGACACCAGACGGTGAGATCACCCCTCCTGGCCCATCTGCAGCTCAGAAAGAAGAAGCTAAAGAAGACAGCGATGATGACGATGATTCTGAAGAAGACAGCGGCATCGACATGGCTGAAGTGGTACGCCGCTTCACCGAAATCAACGACGCTAATATCGCTGTAAACAAAGCCATCGAGAAGCATGGCCGTGCCAGCAAGCAAGCAGAAAAAGCGATTGCTGCTCTGGCTGAACTGTTCGCACCGATCAAGCTGACGCCTAAACACTTCGACGTACTCGTCAGCGATGCGCGTGCAGCACTGGATGCCATCCGTGCTCAGGAACGTCAGATCATGGTTCTTATGACCCGCAAAAGCGGCATGAACCGCAAAGAATTCATCGGTGGATTCCCAGGTAACGAAGTCAACAACGAATGGGTTGAAGAGCTGATTGCAGCCGGCAAACCTTATTCAGACAAACTCGACACCTACAAGCTCGAAATCTTCCGTTGTCAGAAGAAGATCAAAGCTGTCGCCGATAGCGTCGGCCTGAGCATTCCGGAAATTAAAGAAGTTAACCGTCGCGTTTCTATCGGTGAAGCACGTGCCCGCCGCGCTAAGAAAGAAATGGTAGAAGCTAACCTGCGTCTGGTTATCTCGATCGCTAAAAAGTACACCAACCGTGGCCTGCAGTTCCTTGATCTGATTCAGGAAGGCAACATCGGTCTGATGAAAGCCGTAGATAAGTTCGAATACCGCCGTGGTTATAAGTTCTCGACCTACGCCACCTGGTGGATTCGTCAGGCGATTACGCGTTCGATTGCAGACCAGGCACGCACCATACGTATTCCGGTTCACATGATTGAAACCATCAACAAACTGAACCGTATTTCCCGTCAGATGCTTCAGGAAATGGGCCGTGAGCCGACGCCTGAAGAACTGGCAGAACGTATGGAAATGCCAGAAGACAAAATCCGTAAAGTCCTGAAGATCGCTAAAGAGCCGATCTCCATGGAAACGCCAATCGGTGACGATGAAGATTCACACCTCGGTGACTTCATTGAAGACACCCAGTCTTCATCGCCACTGGATACAGCCACCAACGACGGCCTCACAGAAGCCACCCGTTCAGTGCTGTCTGGCCTGACCGCTCGTGAGTCAAAAGTACTGCGTATGCGCTTTGGTATCGACATGAACACTGACCACACCCTTGAGGAAGTCGGTAAGCAGTTCGACGTTACCCGTGAGCGTATCCGTCAGATCGAAGCTAAAGCACTGCGTAAGCTTCGTCACCCGACTCGCTCAGAGCACCTGCGTAGCTTTATCGACGAGTAAGGTAAACCTACTCTGCGATCAGAATAACCCGGCCAATGCCGGGTTATTTTTTGCTCAAATTTCCAGAAAAATCAAAGCACTGGCACTCATCAGTAATGGTGCTTATAATGCTGCGCTAGTCATATCAGATGACTGATCTACATGAGCACCGCACCGAGCTCAATGTAGGTGGGGGATCACACCCCCAAGCGGTTAACATACCGCTGTCTTTGTAGGAGGGGATCTTATCCCCGACACGCTCTGCAAGTGCTGACAAGACGTACCGGTTTGGGCCGGAACAACGCAGTCAAAGCGATGCAGACGAAGTATTTACGAGCCCTGCGAGTGCTGACAAGGCGTACCGCAGATTATCGAAGGAGTGTAGCGAGCCTACATGACTGAGATAATCGAGGAACAACGCAGTCAAAGCGATGCAGGCGAAGTAAATGGGCCTTTAGCTCAGTTGGTTAGAGCATCCGACTCATAATCGGCAGGTCCCCAGTTCAAGTCTGGGAAGGCCCACCATTTTTACTTCTTTATACCCTCTGCTCATCATCGTTAGTCCCCACAGGGGCGCCTGCCGGTTAACTCTGGGAAGGCCCACCATTTTTACTTCGACACCTCCGAGGATGCGAGCATCCGACTCCACTCTTTAGCTCCACAGGTCCCCAGTTCAAGTCTGGGAAGGCCCACCATTTTTACTTCGACTCCCTTAAGGATGCTAGCATCCGACTCAACTCTTTAGCTCCACAGGCCCCTGCCGCAAGTCTGGGAAGGCACACCATTTTACTTCCTAAGTGCCTCTACTCATCATCGTTAGTCCCCACAGGAACGCCTGCTGCAGGAACGCCTGCCGGTTAAGGTCGGGGAAGGCCCAGTTTTTTGGGAGGGTTTCATCATCAGGTATAAATCTGAGATCCTGAAAAATTGTATGATCCTGAACTTTACAATATTTATGATAATTACCTCGGCCACTTCGAATGCAGTGAATCTATAACATACAGGTGGCCGTGCTCCTCTCCATAGCCAAATGCCTCCAGATGCTCATGACCAGCTTCAAGATCATCGTGCCTGTGCGATATCGCACTATTTTCATTTACCGGCCAAAGTTTAGACGCCAATGCCAAGCCGATAACGGAAAGCCCGGCCAATAATAAAAACGCCGAATTCACATCCAGCACGGTTAATAGCCAGCCAGCGAACGGATAGGCCATCATCCAGCCTGCGTGGGAGAGTGAAAAATGTGCTGCGAACAGCGCTGGCCGGTCCGCGATACTGGCTGAACGAACCAGCACCTTGCTGGTTGGGGTCTGCACCAGAGAGCAACCCGCTCCCAGCACGAACCAGATTATCAGTAAGGTGACATAACCTGTGATCAGTGTGCCGAATAATTGTGCAACAATCATCAACCCAAGACCTGTAAGCATTACTCTGCGCTCGGTGACTTTCTCCAAAAGTGTCGGTAATTTCAGTGCCGTGAGCATGGAGCCAAAGCCGAAAGCGGCCAGGGCAAATGCGGTTTGCTGGCCACTCAGAGCAAAATTCCCCTGCACCAGAACCACGGTGTTAACGAACACCATGGCGCCCCCAAGGGCGGTGGTAAAGCTCAGTAACAACAGCCCTCTCAACCGCGGGGTCAGCAGGTAAATACGACCACCTTTAGTAAGTCTATCTGTCCAGGTATTCGCCGCAGAAGCCTGGGCTTTCGGGAGGATAACGGAAAGCACCAGCAGTGCAGATGCCACGAATCCCAGCATGGTGCCGAAAAATAATCCATGCCAGGAGGTAATCAGTAGCAATGCCGCCGCCAGCATGGGACTGATCAGGCTTTCCATGTCATAAGCCAGCCGGGATAAAGACAAGGCCTTGGTGTATTCACGCTCATCCGGCAGCACATCAGGAATCGTTGCCTGAAATAACGGCGTAAATCCGGAGGAACTGCTTTGCAGAACAAAAATAACGACATATATGTGCCAGACCTCGGTGAGGAACGGCAGCGAAAGCGCCGTCAGCGCACGGATAATATCCAGCAGCACCAACACAGGCTTGCGTGGGCGCCCCTGAAACAACGCCGCCAGTAGCGGTGACACAAACACATAGGCCAGCATTTTGATGGTCAGTGCCGTTGCCAGCACAGTGCCTGCATTGCCTCCCGCCAGCTCAAACGCCATCAGACTCAGGGCAACCGTCGCCATGCCTGTGCCCAGCAACGAAATAACCTGCGCCGCAAACAAATGGCGGTACACGCGGTGACGGAGAATGCTCAGCATGGAAACCTCTGCGGTTGACGTTGACTGACAAAAACCGATTGCCGGTCGGTTTTTACTGTGGCAGTGTATGCCTCATCCTGAACGTTGGAAAGACTATGATTCTCGGTGAGTTAGAAAAGCAGGTTCTGAACCATCTTTGGTCAGCGGGTGAAGCTGATGCCAAACAGATCCATGCCGCCTTCAGTGCCGGGCGCAGCAGTTCCCTGAACACCATTCAGAGCACACTGGATCGTTTATACAAAAAGCAGCTGCTCAGCCGAAGTAAACAAGGACATGCCTTTGTCTACCGCACCCGGGTTGATCGGGAAGACCTGATCGCTCAGCTGATCCGTAATATCACCAGCGACCTTGTCAGCCATGACAGCCAGTCGCTGATGGCGGCATTTGTTTCCTTGTCTGCCGATCTGGGCGCCGACGAGCTCGATCGCCTGGAGGCTATGATTCAGAATCACCGTCGCAAGAGCAAACTGCAGCCATGATCAGCGGAAGCTGGGGGTTTATTCTGAACCTGCTGAGTATGGCTGCATTGCTCGGACTGGCCTCAGCTGTCTTTCAGTTATTAACGGCTCCTCTGATTATCCGGGCAAAAAACCGTGTTGACCCGTTGGAGCAAAAATGGCTCATTTTAAGCTGGGCCGTTTTACCCTGGACAATGACTCTGTTGCTGTTTGTTGAGGGCGGAATCGCCTTACCAGACGACCACAACACAGTGCATGGCGCTCTGGGACTTATTCACTGGCACCATGCCGATGAGTTTGTGATCAGCGCCTGGCACAGCTGGTTTCTGAGTGCGGTCGGTTTATGGCTGACGTTGCGTATGGGGCAATTTGCGTATCAGCAATGGCGTGTAAAGCAGCAACTGAAACTTCTGCGTGAGCAGGCAGTGGCGACTTCCGGCTCCACGATCCGCATTTTGCCGACCCGCGACGTTGTCGCCATGGCAGCCGGATATTTCCGCGCTGATATTTACCTGTCGCAAGGTTTGCTCAATCAAACAACGCCAGACCAGCAGGCAATCATCATTGCTCATGAGCAGGCGCATATCCGCCAGTTCGATAACCTGAGTCGCTGGTTATTGATGCTGTTTATTTGCCCACTGCCAGGCTTTGTTCGCACCCCCATTCTGAACTGCTTCACATTAGTGACCGAGCAGCTCGCCGATCGCCGGGTTACCCGCAACGCCGAAGCCGCCGACATCGCAGAAACGCTGGTGAAAATCGCGCGCTTACGCCACCACCTCAACAAGCCAGATCAGGCAGCGTTTGTCGCTGTAGAGCAGCTGCGCGAACGGGTCTGCGAGCTGCTTACCCCATCTCGTCCGTCCGCTCTGAAACTCAGCCTGTTACCACTGGCTATTATGCTTACAGCCACAGCGGTGCTTTCTGCCACCGATGCTTTACACCACTTTTTTGATATTTTCCTCGTCCATTAACGGAGCTGAAATGAAGCTTGTTAACCACGTTATTTCTGCATCCAAAAAACCGATTATCAATCGGTTTTTAATATGCTTGACCCTGTTCATACCCTTCTACGAAAGCGCTTACGCCGAAAATACAGTGAGGCTGTCTGAAGTCGTCGAGCGGGCGTTAAAGGGGCATCCACAGATTGCCATCTGGTCTTATCGGCAGCAGGGCATACAGGCTGAAATAGAAGCGGCTGGAAGCCGGCAACCTGCTCAGCTGGAACTGAGCGTCGAAGATGCATTCGGTACTGACCAGTATGAAGGTACCGATGCCATGCAGACGACCTTGAGTGCCCGCTGGCTGTTAGAAGGTGATCAGATCAGCGCCAGAACAGAACACGCAGCCGCTCAGCAGCGCTTGCTGACAGCGAAACAGCGAGTGCAGCTAGCCGATATAACCGCACATACTTCAACACTCTTTATTTCGTTACTCGCCGATCAGGAGCGGCTGCAACTGGCACAGGAAGCGTTAGCCGATGAAAAAGAAATTCTGGCGATCATTCAGCGCCGTGTGAATGCCGGTCGCGCCCAAAATACCGACCTGATACTGGCACGTACCCGTTTGACAGAGCAGGAGTTGGCAGTGGAAGAATTCGGGCACCGGCTGCAGTCGGCGTCACTGCGATTGTCTGCGCAGTGGGGAGCGGCAGAAACCCAGCTTTATGCCGCGGGAAACCTGCTGCTATTTCTGCCGTTGGCAAAAGCCGAAGCTGCCATGAACAAATTGCAGGAAACCCCGTCACTGAACCAGATAAAAGCGGAAGCAGAACTGTTCAGTGCGGAAGGAAAACTCGCGAGTGAAGAAGCGGCAACCCCGTGGTCGGCTGGCGCAGGCCTGCGCCGTTTCGAAAATACAGATGACTATGCCCTGGTCGCCCAGTTCAGCATTCCACTGGGCGCGAATCAGCGCTACGCCGCTCTTCAGCGCTCGGTCAATGTCCGTGAAGAACAGAAGACACTTTCAGCACAGGCGCATTTGCAACAACTGACCATCCAAACCCGCACACTGCTGATGGAACTGGAACACAGCCAGCACGTTATCAATACCCTGACAGAAACCATTCTGCCGACTCTCAATAACGGTCGTCAGCAGGCGCTTAAAGCCTATGAAAACGGGCAGCTGGATTATGTGCAGTGGGATAACACCCGCCAGCAATGGCTGAATGCCCGCAAGCGTTTACTAGACGAAGCGGAAGCACTGCATCAGCAGTGGATTGAATTACAGCGCCTGACCGGCCAGACCATTTATTTCTGAGGCTAAGTTATGACACCCCGTAAAATATTTTCGCACCTGTTACTGGCTTTGCCGTTATTCGCAGGCAGCGCTCTGCCAACACAAATGGTTTATGCCCAGTCGGCGGAAACAGCCGAAGCGGAACCGGAGAAAGGACCTCACCGCGGACGCATGCTGCGCGATGGTGATTTTGCTCTGGAGCTGGCTATTTTCGAAACCGGTGTACCGCCGGAGTTCCGGGTCTGGACCACATTATCCGGCCAGCCAATTGCACCACAGGATGTGCAGCTGAGCGTACGTCTTATTCGTCTTGGCGACGTTGTCGATAATATCGGTTTCCGCGCTGAAGGCGATTACCTGCGTGGCGACATGGAAATTTACGAGCCTCATTCTTTTATTGTCGATATTCAGGTTCAGCATGCTGGCCAGCAATACCA
This sequence comes from Thalassolituus sp. UBA2590, assembly GCF_002339775.1. Lineage (NCBI taxonomy): Bacteria > Pseudomonadati > Pseudomonadota > Gammaproteobacteria > Oceanospirillales > Oceanospirillaceae > Thalassolituus > Thalassolituus sp. UBA2590. The sequence continues at coordinate 2,981 of NZ_DDKU01000009.1, read as the reverse complement.
GTGGCGTTACGACAACTTTGAGGGACGTACGAATATTGCCGCGCCGATTGCCGATGCCATGGGAATTACCACCGAAGTCGCGGGGCCTGCCACTCTGCATATTCAGACCCCCGTCTGGGGAAATCTGACGTCAGTGCCGGGTAGTGAACGCAATATCAGCGCGCGTTTTGATGGCGAAATCCGCACCGTACATGTGCGCGAGGGACAGATGGTTGAGGCCGGCAGCGAATTGCTCACCATCGACAGCAACGAGAGCCTGAAAAGCTACAGCGTACGCGCACCAGCCTCTGGCATTGTCAGCCGGATTTATGCCGCTGCCGGAGAACAAAGTGCAGGACGTACTCTGCTGACACTGCAAGACAACCGTACATTGCAGGCTGAACTTGCCGTGTACCCGAAAGACTGGAGTCGTGTAAACGCCGGAGCCCCCGTCACCATCAAGGTACCCGGCACAGAATTGCAGGCTCAGACTGTGCTTAAACATGCGTACCCCTCTGTTCAGTCCGATCAGTCACGTCTATGGCTGGCCACCCTTGATAACGCCGAAGGTTTGTTGGCGGCCGGAATGAAAATCAATGCCCGCATTGAAACCGAAACCCGTGACGTAGCTCTGGCCGTCAAACGCTCTGGCTTACAGGCGTTTCGCGACTTTACAGTGGTCTACGCCAAAGTCGGCGACGAATACGAAGTGCGCATGCTGGAGCTTGGCCAGGCCGCCGGTGAGTGGGTTGAAGTGCTCGGTGGTCTTGAACCCGGCACAGAATACGTCAGCGAAAACAGTTACATCATCAAAGCCGACATCGAGAAGTCCGGCGCGTCACACGACCACTGATACGGGAAATCGCCATGTTGGATTTACTGATAAAACTGGCCATTGCCCGGCGGAATCTGGTGATGGTCGTTGTCGCCATCGTTGCCCTTCTGGGTCTATGGAACTTTAACCGGCTGCCGATTGATGCCGTGCCCGACATCACTAATGTGCAGGTGATGATCAATACCGAAGCGCCCGGCTTTACTCCACTGGAAGTAGAGCAGCGTATTACTTATCCGCTGGAAACCGCACTGGCCGGATTACCTGGGCTGGAATACACCCGTTCGGTATCGCGCTACGGCCTGTCGCAGGTGATCGCTATTTTCAGCGATGACACCGATATTTATTTCGCCCGCCAATTGGTCGGCGAACGCATGGCATCTGCCAGTAGTCGTCTGCCTGGTGGCTTACAGCCAGAAATGGGCCCTATCGCTACTGGTCTGGGTGAAATCTTTATGTTCACCGTGGATGCCGAGCCTGGCGCGGTAAATGCCGATGGGTCTGCCGTCACACCCATGGATCTGCGCAGTGTGCACGACTGGATTATCCGCCCGCAGCTGATGCAGGTGCCGGGCGTGGTGGAAGTAAACCCCATCGGTGGCTACGAGCGGGAAGTCGTGGTGCAGATGCAACCGCAACGCATGCTGGCTGCTGGTATCAGCAGTGCCGATATTGTGGCCGCTATCCGCGCCAACAATGAAAACCGTGGCGCCGGATTTGTTGAGCGAAATGGTGCGCAATGGCTGATGCGGATTCCGGGGCAGGCAATGCAGGCCGACGATATAGCGGCAATTACCATTACCTCTGACAATGGAAAAACGGTGCATATCAGCGACGTGGCCGAGGTGAGCATTGGCCACGGCCTGCGCACCGGCGCCGCGACCCAGAATGGCCGGGAAGTGGTGATGAGTACGGTGTTTATGCTGGTTGGTGAAAACAGCCGCACAGTGGCAAGTAATGTCGGTAAAAAACTGGCCGAGATTAATGCGTCTCTGCCTGAAGGCATTGTGGCAACGGCTGCCTACGACCGCACCGGACTGGTAGAGAAAACCCTGAGTACCGTCACCACCAATCTGGTGGAAGGTGCTTTGCTGGTGATTGTTATTTTGTTCCTGATGCTGGGCAATATCCGCGCGGCCATCCTTACCGCGCTGGTTATTCCTCTGGCAATGCTGATGACCTTTACCGGTATGGTACAGACTCGCGTCAGCGCCAACCTGATGAGTCTGGGCGCGCTTGATTTTGGTCTGCTGGTCGATGGTGCCATCATCATTGTCGAAAACTGCCTGCGTCGTCTGAGCCAGCAGACAGGTCCGCTTGCATTAAAAGAACGTCTGCAACTGGTGTTTGAAGCCACTCGGGAAGTCATCCGCCCGGCATTATTTGGTGTATTTATTATCACCGCCGTGTACGCACCGATTTTCGCCCTCGAAGGGGTCGAAGGCAAAATGTTCCACCCGATGGCCATCACCGTTGTGATTGCTCTGCTGAGTGCGATTCTGCTGTCAGTCACCTTTGTTCCAGCTGCAGTGGCCTTGCTGTTCAAAGGTCCGGTTACGGAAAAGCGCAACCCTCTGGTGTCGGCACTCATGCGCATGTATCAGCCATTATTGGCGCTGGCCCTGCAAGCTAGAGCGCCCATCATTGGGCTGGCGGCAGTGCTGGTTTTACTGAGCATCTGGCAAGCCACCAGGTTAGGCAGCGAGTTTGCCCCGAATCTGGATGAAGGTGATATTGCCATGCATGCACTGCGCATCCCAGGTACGTCTCTCAGTCAGGCCATTGCCCTGCAGGAAACACTGGAAGAACGCATCAAAGCCCTGCCGGAAGTTGAGCGGGTATTTGCCAAAATCGGTACCGCTGACGTCGCCACCGATGCTGTGCCGCCGAGTGTGGCCGATAACTTTATTATTCTGAAACCACGTGACCAGTGGCCAGATCCGAATAAGCCCAAGCAGCAGGTGATCGCCGAACTGGAAGCCCTAGTCAGTGAAATCCCTGGTAATCGTTATGAGTTTTTACAGCCCATTCAGATGCGCTTTAACGAATTACTCGCTGGTGTACGCGCCGAAGTTGCTATCAAGATTTTCGGTGACGATCTGGATGTGTTAACTGGCCTTGGCGCGTCGCTTGAGAAAATTGTTGCTGGTGTCGATGGAGCGGTGGACAT